>DAORSF010000018.1:0-12933 GCA_035443405.1 Burkholderiaceae bacterium
ATCGTGCTCGAGGCGCACAACGTGGCGGCGTTCCAGAACGCGTTCCGCATTCCCGTGACGAGCCTCGACGCGCATCGCGCCTTCGGCACCGTGGTGGACAGCCTCGAGAACGGCGGCGCGCTGGCGGTGGCGTCGCCGGATCCGGGTGGGGTCAAGCGCGCGCAACTCTGGCGCGAGGCGCTGGAGGAGCGGCTGGGGCGACCGGTGGGATTCGCGATGGTCGACAAGCGGCGCAGCGCCGGCGTGCTGTCCTCGAGCGGGCTGGTCGCCGGCGACGTCGCCGGCGCCATGGTGCTGCTGCTCGACGACCTGATCGGCAGTGGAGAGACCATGCAGCGGGCGGCCTCGACGCTTCGGGGCGCCGGAGCGACGTCGGTGGTGGCCTGCGCAGGGCATGGCCTGTTCGTCGACGAGGCCGCCGGAGTGCTGGCGGACGAGGCGATCGCGCAACTGGTGGTGACCGACAGCGTGCCCACTTTCCGGCTGCCGGCGGATGCGTCGGTACGTGGCAAGCTTCGCATCGTGTCGTGCGCGCCGTTGTTCGCCGACGCGATCCGTCTGCAGCACGCCGCGGGCTGACGCGCGAATCGCGAAGCCCGGCGGCGCAGGGTAGGGTCGGCCGACGGCGCGAGTGCGCGGGTCATTCGTGCGAGGTCACTCGTGCGCGTCGGCGGCCCGGTCGAGCGCGTCCAGCGCATCGAGCGCCGACGCCGCTTGCGCGAGGTAGCGCCGCCCGAGCGGCAGCCATCGCTCCGGCGTGCGCGGCTGCGGGTCCAGCAGGTGCGCGACCGCGAGTCGCGCGCGCAGCGTGGCGCGATTGGCCGCGTAGAGCCGGACCAGCGCATCCGGCGGCCGGTCGTCGAGCGCCGCGCCGACACCGTCGACGAGGCGCGGTGCGACCCAGGCGACGCCTGCCACCGCGCACTCCAGGCCGAGATAGGCCAGCTCGTCGAACGGATCGACCTGCCGCAGTTCGGCGCTGAACTCGAGGCAGTCGATGACGACCGGCGGGTGGTTCAGGCAAACGTGTTCGGGCCGCAGGTCGCCGTGCCCGTCGACGACCTTGCCGCACAGCACGCGCTCGCGCAAGGCGCCGGCCTGCGCGTCGATGGCCGCATCGAGCCGATCCAGCGCGATGCCGGCGTCGAGCGCCGCGAAGCGCGGCTCGAGCAGCAACTCGCGATTGACCGCCTGTTCGCGCCGGAAGCGGGCGACGTAGGCGTCCGGGCCAAGGGCGGTGCGCGCGGCGCTGCGGTAGAAGGCCGAAAGCAGCCGGACGACGGCGTCGATGTCGGCGGGGTGCAACGCTCCCGCGGCGATGACATGGTCGAGCATGCGCTCGTCCGGCAGGCGGCGCATCAGCACCAGCCAGTCGATCGTGATCCCGGGCGCCGGAAGCCGGTCCTCGGGAAGCAGCGCGAACCGGCCCTCGTGCCATTGCAGCGCCAGCAGGCCCAGGTAGACCTGTGGCGCGAGGCGGCGGTTCAGCCGGAGCTCTTCGCGGCAATTGCGCTCGCGCAGCTGCGGCGTCGAGAAATCCAGGAACGGGTAGCGGACCGGCTTCTTCATCTTCAGCACGCGCTCGCCGGCGACGATGACCCACGACATGTGGGTCTCGATGAGCCGTGCGGCGGCCGGGTCCGAGCCGTGCGCCGAACGCGACATCAGGAAGCCGAGCCTTGCCTCGGTGCCGGGATCCGGGTCGAGTCCGTGGGCTGCGTCGGTCATCGCATCCGAACGGCGGCGAGGCTCAGTCTGCATCCAGACGCGCGGCGAGGTAGGCGAGCAGCGCGTCGAGCGTGCCGACCTTTGCGTAGTCGGCTTCCGGAATCTCGACGCCGAGCCGCCCGTGCAACTCGATCAGCACGTTCAGGAAGTCGAACGAATCGAGGTCGAGCTCCTCGCGCAACGGGCGACGCGGGTCGAGGACGGCGAAGTCGGCCTCGGGCGCGATCGCCTGGACGCTGTCGATCACCGCCTGCCTGATAGCGGCCGGTGTCGCGGTCATGACGCCTCCGGGAGTGCAAGTCGCTCGCGCAGCGCCGAGAGAAAGCGTGCGCCGGTCAGGCCGTCGGTCACGCGGTGATCGCCCGACAGCGTCGCGGTCATCGTGCGCGCGGCGACGATTGCTCCGTCGCGGACGACCGGGCGGGCGAGCACGCGGCCGAGCCCGACCAGCGCCACTTGCGGCGGATAGATGACGCCGTAGACCGTTTCGACCCCGAGGTCGCCGAGGTTGGTGACGGTGATCGTCGAGTCGGCGAGATCGGAACTGCGCAGGCGGCCGCTGCGCGCCCGCGCCAGCACGTCGCGCAGCGACGCCATCAGCTCGGGCAGCGCCAGCCGGTCCGCGTCGTGGACCGCCGGGACCACGACGCCGCCGCCGCGCAGCGACGTGACGACGCCGACGTGGATCGCGTTCGAGCGTCGAAAGCGTCCGTCGGCGAACTGGCCGTTCAGGTCGGGCACTTCGTGCAGGGCGAGCGCTACGGCGCGCAGCGCGAGTGCCGCGAACAGCACCCGGCCTGCGAGCGGCCGTGCGGCGTTGTAGCGCTCGAGCCACTGATGGGCGGCTTCGACGTCGATCTCGCTGCCGAGATAGTAGTGCGGGATCTCGCGCTTCGAGCGGGACATCGCCGCGGCGATGGCCGCGCGCATGGCCTCCTCGGGACCTGGCCCCGCAGCCGGGGTGGCAACCGGGCCCGAAGGCGCCGCGGCGGGCGCGGCCCGGGGCGAGACCGGCGCGGGTGGGGCGGCAGCGGCGCGCTCGACGTCGGCGACCGAGATCGGCGCGCCGGCGGTCGCGATCGCGAGCGCGTCGAGGTCCACGTCCAGCTCGGCCGCGCGCCTGCGCGCCGCAGGCGATGCGCGCGGCGGCAGCCCCGCCGCGACCGCGGGCCTGGCGACGGGCGGGGTCGATACGACAGTGGCGCCGGCGGCAGCGGGAGTGGCCGTTGGCGAGGGAGGCGCTGCCGGCGCCGCCGGCGGAGCCGGTGGGGCCGCGACGCCCGCCGCCGCGACCGCCTGCCGGTCTTCGCCCTCTTCGGCGACGATCGCCATGGCCTGGCCGACCGGGATCCGCTGGCCGGGCTCGGCAATCAGCCTGGCGATCGTGCCGGCGTCCCAGATCTCGACTTCGATCGCCCCCTTCTGCGTCTCGACGACGCAGACGACCTGGCCGCGCTCGACGCGCGCACCCGTCTCTACGCGCCATTCGACGAAGACGCCGTCCTCCATGTCGGCGCCGAGCGATGGCATGCGGAACTCGATCATCGGCGCATCACTTCTCGGGCGGCGTCGACGATGCCGGCGACGCTGGGCAGCGCGGCGTCCTCGAGATGCTTCGGATACGGGATCGGCACCTCGGCGCTGCACACCCTCGCGATCGGTGCGTCGAGCTCGTAGAACGCGTTCTCGACGATCGTCGCGACGATCTCGGCAGCGAGGCTGCAGGTCTTCCAGCCTTCGTCGACCACCAGCGCGCGGCGCGTCTTCGCGACGGTCGCGACGATCGCGTCGACGTCGAGCGGGCGCAGCGTGCGCAGGTCGAGCACCTCCGCGTCGATGCTCTCGCGCGCCAGGGACTCGGCGGCCGCCAGGCACTTGAACAGCGAACCGCCGTACGTGATCAGGCTCAGCTGCGTGCCGGCGCGCCGAACCGCTGCGCGGTCGATGTCGACCGGGCCGGCATCGGCCGCGAGCTCGCCTTCCATCCCGAGCAGCATCGCGTGCTCGAAGACGATCGTCGGATCGGGATCCTCGACGGCGGTCCACAGCATCCCGCGCGCGTCGGCCAGCGTCGCCGGCGCGAGCACGCGCAGCCCCGGGACGTGCGCGTACCAGACCTCCAGGCTGTGCGAATGCTGGGCGGCCAGTTGCCTGCCGCCACCGGTGGTCATGCGGATCACGACCGGAACGCTGATCTGGCCGCCCGACATGTGCCGCAGCGTCGCCGCGTTGTTGACGATCTGGTCCAGCGCGAGAAGGCTGAAGTTGACCGTCATCACCTCGACGATCGGCCGCATGCCGTTGATGGCCGCGCCGATGCCGGCGCCGACGAAGGCCGACTCGGACAGCGGCGTGTCGCGCACGCGGGCCTCGCCGAACTCCTCGAGCAGGCCCTTGCTGACCGCGTAGGTGCCGCCGTAGCGGCCGACGTCCTCGCCCATCAGGAACACGCGCTCGTCGCGCGCGAGCGCATCGCGCAACCCGGCGCGCAGCGCCTCGCGGTAGCTGGTGCGGACGGCCGCACTCATCGCGCCACTTCCGGCCGCACGGGTGTCCGCGCGTAGACGTCGCGCGCGAGATCCTCGACGGGCTCCCAGCTTCCCGCCTCGGCGAAGGCCACCGCGTCGCGCACCTCGTCGGCGACTTCGCGCTCGATCGCGGCGACGTCGTCCTGCGCCAGCCAGCGCTGTTCGACCGCGGCGCGCGAAAAGCGCTCGATCGGACAGCGCTTCTTCCACTCGGCGACTTCGGCCTTTGCGCGGTACAGCTCGGGGTCGAACATCGAGTGCGCGCGGAAGCGATAGGTGCGGAACTCGACGAACGTCGGCCCCTCTCCGCCACGCACCGACGCGACCGCACGGCGCATTGCCTCGCTCACCGCCAGCACGTCCATGCCGTCGACCGACTCGGCGCGCATGCGGTAGCCGCGGGCCTTCTCGCACAGGTCGACGTTGGATTCCGAGCGCCCGAGCGCCGTCCCCATCGCGTACAGGTTGTTTTCGCACAGCAGCAGCAGCGGCAGCTGCCACAGCGCCGCGAGGTTCGCGCTCTCGTGGAACTCGCCTTCGGCCATCGCGCCTTCGCCGAAGAAGCAGGCGGCGATCCGGTCGGTGCCGCGCAGCTTTTCGGCGAGCGCGAAACCGGCCGCCATCGGCAGCGCGCCGCCCACGATCGCGTTGCCGCCGAAGAAGCGGCGCGTCACGTCGAAGAGGTGCATCGAGCCGCCGCGCCCGCCGCTGCAGCCTTCGCGCTTGCCGAACATCTCGGCCATCACCGCGCGGGCAGGCACGCCGCGTGCCAGCGCATGGCCGTGCTCGCGGTAGGTGGCGAGGATGCTGTCGTCGTCGCGCAGCTCGGGCATCGCGCCGGCCGCGATTGCCTCCTCGCCGATGCAAAGGTGCAGGAAGCCGCGAATGCTGCCGGCGCTGTAGAGTTCGGCGCATTTCTCCTCGAAGCGCCGAATGCGCACCATCTGCCACAGCAGTCGGCGCGCGTCGTCGCGGCCGACGCTCACGTCGACTCCAGCGTCGAGGTGTCGCCTTCGGGAAGTCCCAGTTCGCGCGCCTTGAGCAGGCGGCGCATGATCTTGCCGCTGCGCGTCTTCGGCAGGCTCGGCACGAAGTCGATCTCCTTGGGCGCGACCGCCGCACCGAGGCGCTTGCGCGCGAAGCCGAGCAGTTCGCGCTTCAGCGCGTCACCCGGCTCGATGCCCGGCTTGAGCGCGACGAAAGCCTTGACCATCTCGCCGATCACCGGCTCGGGCTTGCCGATGACGCCGGCCTCGTGCACGGCGGGGTGATCCATCAGCGTCGACTCGACCTCGAACGGGCCGATCAGGTGCCCGGCCGACTTGATCATGTCGTCGGCGCGTCCGAGAAACCAGTAGTAGCCGTCCGCGTCGCGGCGCGCGAGGTCGCCGGTCAGGTACCAGTCGCCGGCAAAGCACTTGAGGTAGCGTGCCTCGTCGTTCAGGTAGGTGCGGAACATCGACGGCCACCCCTTGCGCAGCGCGAGTTCCCCTTCGAACGCGGGATCGTCGACCGGTTCGGCGCCGCCCTCGGGGGTGCGGCGGACGATCGCGGCCTCGATGCCGGGCAACGGCTTGCCCATCGAACCGGGGCGGATGTCGAGTGCCGCGAAGTTCGCGATCATGATGCCGCCGGTCTCGGTCTGCCACCAGTTGTCGTGGATCGGCAGGCCGAACGCGTCGACGCCCCAAGTGACCGCCTGCGGGTTCAGCGGCTCGCCGACGCTGGCGATGAAGCGAAGCTTCGGAAACGCGTGCCGGCGCGCGGCGTCGGTGCCGACCTTCATCATCATGCGCACCGCGGTCGGCGCGGTGTACCAGACGCTCACGCGCTCGCGGCCGAGGATCGCGTACCAGCGTTCGGCATCGAAGTCGGCCTCGTCGACCACCTGCGTGATCCCGTGCGCCAGCGGCGCCACGATCCCGTAAGAAGTGCCGGTGATCCAGCCGGGATCCGCCGTGCACCAGAACACGTCGTCGGGGTGGAAGTCGAGCGCCAGGCGCCCGGTGGCGTAGTGCGCGACGATCGCTTCGTGCACGTGCAGCGCGCCCTTCGGCTTGCCGGTGGTGCCGCTGGTGAAGTGCAGCAACGCCGGCGTCTCGGGGTCGGTCGGGCCGATTTCGTAGACGCTGCTGCCGGCATCGAGCAGCGCCTGCAGGTCGAGCGTGCCGGCGGGCAGGGCGCTCGTCTCGTCGTCGCGCACCAGCAGCACGTGCTCGACCGAGCCCAGCGTCGGCCGGATGGACTCGACCTTGCGGCGGTACAGGCTGGTCGTCGTCACGAGAACCTTGCCGGCGCCGAGGCCGATCCGCGTGGCGATCGGCTCGGGGCCGAAGGCCGAAAAGAGCGGCGTCACGGTGCAGCGATGCTTGAGCGCGCCGAGCAGTGCGACGTACAGCACCGGGATGCGTCCCGACAGCAGGAACACGCGGTCGCCGGCGGCCACGCCCAGCCCCGCGAGCACGTTCGCGAAGCGGTTCGTTGCGTCCCGCAGCTGGGCGTAGGTGATGTCCTGCGTCGCGCCGTCACGGCCCAGCCAGCGCAGCGCGATCCGGCTCGAGCGCGGACCCGCGGCGTGCCGGTCGACGGTCTCGTGCGCGATGTTCAGCCCGCGCCCGCCGGGCAGGCCATCGAGGGATCGCCGAGCCGTCGCCCACGAGAAGCCGGCGCGCTCGCCGTCGTAGTCGACCACGTTGGGGCAGACGGCGAGTTCGTTGAGTTGCTTGTGGATGACGTTCATGCGTGCCCCGGCGTTGCCACGAAGGCTATCGCCGCGCGCGCGCAGAGGGCCTTGAGTCCGGTCAATGCGCTGCCGAATCGGGCGGGCCGGGGCCCGACGATAGACCGTGCCCGCGGTGCGCCGGGAGCACCGTGCGGAGGCTTGCGATTCGTCCGTATCCGGTGCGAATTAAAAAAATTGTATAAACAGTTAGTTATATCATTATCTTAAAGTTGTTTATCAATATAACTTCGAGGCAATCGGCCGGCTGCGCACATCGCGCACCTGGCGCGTGAAAAAAAAGAAAGGCCGGCGCGCGGTACGCGCCGGCCTTCGAAGTGGCTCCCCGACCAGGGCTCGAACCTGGGACCTGCGGATTACAAGTGCCCGGAAGTTTCCAACCGGCTTGGACTTTCTCTTCGCCGTGGCAGACGATTCGCTTGCGCACCTCGCCCGCTTTAGGCGCACCCCGTAAAGTCTCTACACATGCCCGGCGTCGGTCGAGAACCTCTGCCTGCTTGCTCGGGATTGCCTTGGCGCGTCGCGCTTTAGGGTTCCCCGAATTAGGGGTGTTTTCACCACGCGGTTTCCCGTGTGGGCTGCCATCAAGTTAACAGTCCGTCGCTCTACCGACTGAGCTATCGGGGAAAACCGCGATTCTAGCTTGCGAATCGCGCGCCTGTCGAATTGCCGCGCGGTGGAACGTCGAGCCGGGCGCGATCAGGCTTTGATCACCGCCGCCATCGCCTTCGCCACGTAGTCGATGTTGCGGCTGTTGAGCGCCGCCAGGCAGATCCGCCCGGTGGAGACCGCGTAGATCCCGAACTCGTTGCGCAGCCTGTCGACCTGCGCCGCATTCAGTCCGGAGTACGAGAACATGCCGCGCTGGCGCGCGACGAACGAGAAGTCCTGCTCGACGCCGTTCTCGCGCAGCTTGCGGACCAGGTCTTCGCGCATCCTGCGGATCCGATCGCGCATCCCGGCCAGCTCCTTCTCCCAGAGCTGGCGCAACGCCGGCGTCGACAGCACCGCCGCGACGACCGCGGCGCCGTGGGTCGGCGGGCTCGAGTAGCTGGTGCGGATCACGCGCTTGACCTGGCTGATCACCCTTGCGGTCTCGTCGCGGTCAGCCGTCACGATCGACAGCGCGCCGACCCGTTCTCCATAGAGCGAGAACGACTTCGAGAACGAGCTCGACACGAAGAAGTCCAGCCCCGAGCCGGCGAACTTGTGCAGCGCCAGCGCGTCGGCCTCGATGCCGTCGCCAAAGCCCTGGTAGGCCATGTCGAGGAACGCGACCAGGTCGCGCTCGCGCACCGCCGCGACGATCGCGTCCCACTGCGCCGCGTCCAGGTCGACCCCGGTCGGGTTGTGGCAGCAGGCATGCAGCACCACGATCGAGCGTGCCGGCATCGCCTTCAGCGCGGCGAGCATGGCGTCGAACTTCACGCCGTGCGTGGTCGGGTCGTAGTACGGATACGCGTCGACCGCGAAGCCGGCCGCCTCGAACAGTGCCCGGTGGTTCTCCCAACTCGGGTCGCTGATCCAGACCCGGGCGTCGGGGTAGAGCCGACGCAGGAAGTCGGCGCCGATGCGCAAGCCACCGGTTCCGCCGAGTGCCTCGAAGGTCGCGACGCGACCGGCCGCCAGCAGTGGCGAGTCGTCACCGAACAGCAGGTGCTGGACCGCCTTGTTGTACGCGGCGAAGCCCTCGATCGGCAGGTACCCGTGGGCCGGCGCGCTGGCGACGCGTGCCTGCTCGGCTTCGCGCACCGCAGCAAGCAGCGGGATTCGGCCATCGTCGTCGCAGTAAACGCCGACGCCCAGGTTCACCTTCTCGGTGCGGCTGTCGGCGTTGAAGGCTTCAGTGAGACCGAGAATCGGATCGCGGGGGGCCATCTCAACGGTGGCGAACATCGACTGGCTCATGGCGGTCGGTCAAGTCCTTGATTTTTGTGGAGTGACGGGTCTAAAGCGGGGTTGCGCTGCACAACTTTCGTGCAGAACGCTGGATTTTCAGGGGCGGCGCGGCGATAATTACGGTTTATCCGAAAGGCCGTCGAAAGCCTTGCCGAGGCAGTTCCTGACACCCTTCGGGGCGCCGTCGAAAGGCTCCGTGAACCGTCGATCCGGCCGCTGCGCTGCGATTGTGCTTCGCAGCAAAACCGGCACGGCAGGCCGTCCGAAAACTGAACGAGTGTAACACGCCGACCCGGGCCTCCAGACCGACACGATGACCGATCTCGCGCTCGAACGACCGTCGTTCGTCAGCTTCCCAGGCAGTCCGTTCCAGCTGCACCAGCCGTTCGCCCCGGCCGGGGATCAGCCGGAAGCGATCGACCGCCTGACCGAAGGATTGCGCGATGGCCTGAGCTTCCAGACGCTGCTCGGCGTCACCGGGTCGGGCAAGACCTACACGATGGCCAACGTGATCGCGCGGCTCGGCCGGCCGGCGCTGGTGCTGGCGCCGAACAAGACGCTGGCGGCGCAGCTCTACGCGGAAATGCGCGAGTTCTTCCCGAACAACGCGGTCGAGTACTTCGTTTCGTACTACGACTACTACCAGCCCGAGGCCTACGTCCCGCAGCGCGACCTGTACATCGAGAAGGACTCGGCGATCAACGAGCACATCGAGCAGATGCGGCTCTCTGCCACCAAGTCGCTGCTCGAGCGCCGCGACACCGTGATCGTGGCGACCGTCTCGTGCATCTACGGCATCGGCAATCCGCGCGATTACCACGAGATGATCCTCGTGCTGCGCGCGAAGGACCGGCTGTCGCAGCGCGACGTGCTGCAGCGGCTGGTGGCCATGCAGTACAAGCGCAACGACGTGGAGTTCGTGCGCGGCAGCTTCCGGGTGCGCGGCGACTCGATCGACATCTTCCCGGCCGAGCACGCGGAACTGGCGGTGCGCGTCGAACTGTTCGACGACGAGATCGACAGCATCCAGCTGTTCGACCCGCTGACCGGCCGCGTGCGCCAGAAGATTCCCCGCTTCACGGTCTATCCGTCGTCGCACTACGTGACGCCGCGCGAGACCGTGATGCGCGCGCTCGGCACGATCCGCGAGGAGCTCGCGGATCGGCTGAAGTTCTTCTACGACCAGGGCAAGCTGGTCGAGGCGCAACGGCTCGAGCAGCGCACTCGCTTCGACATGGAGATGCTGCAGGAACTGGGCTTCTGCAAGGGCATCGAGAACTACACGCGCCACATTTCGGGCGCCCGCCCTGGCGATCCGCCGCCGACGCTGGTCGACTACCTGCCGGCCGACTCGCTGATGTTCATCGACGAGAGCCACGTCACGATCGGACAGCTGGGCGGGATGTACCGCGGCGACCGCTCGCGCAAGGAGACGCTCGTCGAGTACGGGTTCAGGCTGCCGTCGGCGCTGGACAACCGTCCGTTGAAGTTCGAGGAGTTCGAGGCCAAGGTGCGCCAGTGCATCTTCGTCTCGGCGACGCCCGCCGACTACGAGGCGCGGCAGTCGGGGCAGGTCGTGGAGCAGGTCGTGCGCCCGACCGGCCTCGTCGATCCGGAAGTGACCGTTCGTCCGGCTTCGTCGCAGGTCGACGACCTGCTGTCGGAGATCCACGAGCGCGTCAAGCGCTCCGAGCGGGTGCTGGTCACCACGCTGACGAAACGGATGGCCGAGGACCTGACGGATTTCCTCGCCGACCACGGGGTGAAGGTGCGATACCTGCACTCGGACATCGATACTGTGGAGCGGGTGGAGATCATTCGCGACCTGCGGCTGGGCGTGTTCGACGTGCTGGTCGGCATCAACCTTCTTCGCGAAGGGCTCGACCTTCCCGAGGTGTCGCTGGTCGCGATCCTGGACGCGGACAAGGAGGGCTTCCTGCGCTCCGAGCGCAGCCTGATCCAGACGATCGGGCGAGCGGCGCGCAACCTGCACGGCTGCGCGATCCTGTACGCGGACCGGGTCACCGATTCGATGCGGCGGGCGATGGGCGAGACCGAGCGGCGCCGCGCCAGGCAGGTCGCGTTCAACCTGGCGCACGGCATCGTGCCGCGCGGCGTGAGCAAGCAGGTGCGCGAACTGATCGACGGCGTCTACGACCCGCAGCAGGCACGCCAGGAGCTCAGGGCGGCCGAGCGGCAGTCGCAGTACGAAACGATGAGCGAGAAGGGGATCGCGAGGGAGATCAGGCGTCTGGAGAAGCAGATGCTGGACCACGCGAAGAACCTGGAGTTCGAGAAGGCCGCGCAGGTGCGCGACCAGCTCGCTGCGCTCAAGGAGCGATTCTTCGGATCGGATGGGGGCGGCAATGTGGTTCCGTTCGTGGCTGGAAAGGCGGCATAGGCCAGGCTCGAAAGCACGTGGCGCGACCCCGGTTAATGATTTTGTGACTCAGGCGGATACGAACATGGCAAAACGAGAACCGATTTCGCTGGCGATGAACACCCGGGTGCTCTTCGTGTGCATGGGCAACATCTGCCGGTCGCCGATGGCCGAGGGGGTCTTCCGGCACATGGTTCGGCAGGCCGGGCTCGACGAGGTGGTGCGGGTGGCGTCCGCGGGGACGCACGCGTTTCATCTCGGCGAGGCGCCCGACAAGCGCGCCCAGGCGGCCGTCATCAAGCGCGGCTACGACATCACGGACCTCCGTGCGTCGAAGGTCAGGGAGCGGGACTTCGACGAATTCGACATGATCCTGGCGATGGACTGGGACAACCTCTCGCAGCTTCAACAGCTTGCGCCGAAGCACTCGCACCACAAGCTGCAGCTGCTGATGCGCTTTGCCACCGAGCACGAGACCGCCACGATTGCCGACCCGTACTACGGCAATACGCAGGGCTTCGAGCAGGCACTCGATTACATCGAGGACGCCTGCACGGGGCTGCTCGAACTCGCCAAGCGTCGGGCGACGCAGGTTGCCGCGGCGTGACGATGGCGCATTCGTAAGTTAGGCCCGTCGGGGGCGACAATGCCTGAGTAGGGCGCTCGGTTTTTTTGTCTTGGACAAAAATACAAGCTCCCGCCCAATGGCCGAGCAAAAAGCTCGGATATCGGGTATAGTTGAGTTTCCAAGTCAGGTACTTGTCTCTCTCGACGGAGCCATCATGCGACTGACGACCAAGGGGCGGTTTGCCGTGACCGCCATGATCGACCTGGCCTTGCGCCAGCACCAGGGGCCGGTGACGCTGGCCGGCATCAGCCAGCGCCAGAAGATCTCGCTGTCGTACCTCGAGCAGCTGTTCGGCAAGCTGCGCCGGCACGAGCTGGTCGAGAGCACGCGCGGACCGGGCGGGGGCTACACGCTCGCGCGGCCGATGAAGAACATCACCGTGGCCGACATGATCTTCGCGGTCGACGAGCCGCTCGACGCCACGCAGTGCGGCGGCAAGGAAAACTGCCACGACGAGAACGGCCCGTGCATGACCCACGAGCTGTGGACCAACCTGAACAAGCGGATGATCGACTACCTCGACTCGGTCACGCTCGCCGACCTGGTCGAGCAGCAGAAGGGCCGAGAGACCCGTGCGCAGCCGAAGGAGATCTCGGTGCTCAAGGAACATCGCGCTGCGCTCGAGTTTCCGACGTCGACGCTGCAGCCGATCAAGATCGACAAGGGCCGCATCACGACGGTCTGAGGCGGGAATCAGGAGAGAACGATGGCGGTCAATCTGACGGAGCGTGCCGCTCGTCACATCGAGCGGTCGATCGAGCGTCGCGGCAAGGGCGTCGGCCTGCGCGTAGGCGTGAAGTCGTCGGGCTGTTCGGGCATGGCCTACCAGCTCGAGTTCGCCGATGCGCGCAACGCCGACGACCTCGAGTTCGAGAGCCACGGCGTGAGGGTGTTCATCGACCCGAAGAGCCTTCCTTACCTGGAAGGCATCGAAGTCGACTTCGTGCGCGAGGGCCTGAACGAGGGGTTCAAGTTCAACAACCCCAACGTCAAGGGCACCTGCGGCTGCGGGGAGTCGTTCTCGGTCTGA
>DAORSF010000019.1:0-7827 GCA_035443405.1 Burkholderiaceae bacterium
GCATTGTCGGCGAGCGACGAGAAGAACTGCGCCGCCATGATCGTGTAGAACCCGCGCTTCATCGGGAAAGGGCTCTCGTGTCTCCGTTCGAGCGCCGGCTTTCCGCTCGCGCGCGCGGCGGGGCCGGTCTGCTACCGCGCCGTGCCGCGCGTGATCGAACCTGCCGCTGCCGAGCGCGACCGGTTTATACCACGACCGCTCGTCCCCGCCGTGTGTATAGTTGTCGCGTTCCCCCGCCTGCCCGATGCCGCGCCCGATTCTCGCCACCGTCTCGATCCCCGCCATGCGCCACAACCTGGCGACGGCGCGCAGGCGGGCGCCGGGTCGCTTCGTCTGGGCAGTGGTGAAGGCCAACGGCTACGGTCACGGGCTGGCCAACGCGGCCCGCGGCTTCGCGGCGGCCGACGGGCTGGCACTGGTCGAGTTCGACGGCGCCGCGCAGTTGCGCCGCGGCGGATGGAACGGTCCGGTGCTGATGCTCGAGGGCGCCTTCGACGCGGCCGACGTCGAACAGGCGGCGCGGGACGGGTTGTCGCTGGTGGTCCACGAGGCACGCCAGCTCGAATGGCTGCAGGCGCTGTCGGCGCCCGCGGCGATCGACGTCTTCCTGAAGTTCAACAGCGGCATGAACAGGCTGGGCTTTCGCCGCGACGCGTTCCGCGACGCCTTCGCGCGGCTCGCGACGCTGCCTTCGGTCCGGCAGGTGACGCTGATGACGCACTTCGCGAATGCCGACCTCGAAGGCGGCACCGACGAGGCGCTCGCGCGCTTCCAGGCAGCGGCGGACGGCCTGGCGGCGACCCGCTCGCTGGCAAACTCGGCCGCGACGCTATTGCTTCCCGGGACTCACGGCGACGCGATCCGCCCGGGCGTCATGCTGTACGGCGGGACGCCGCTCGGCGACGGCGACGCGAGTGCCTTCGGCCTGCGGGCGACGATGCGCCTCGAGTCGCGCCTGATCGCCGTTCAGCAGCTCGAGCCGGGCGACGCGGTCGGCTACGGCTCGACATTCCGCGCCGGCCGCCCGATGCGCATCGGGGTCGTCGCATGCGGCTATGCCGACGGCTATCCGCGGCATGCGCCGAGCGGCACCCCGATCGCGGTCGACGGCGTGCCCACCGTGACGGTCGGGCGCGTCGCGATGGACATGCTGATGGTCGATCTCGCGCCGGTGCCCGACGCGCGCCCGGGCTCCGCCGTCGAGCTGTGGGGCGAGCGGGTGCCGATCGACGCGGTCGCCCGGGCGAGCGGGACGATCGGCTACGAGCTGATGTGCGCGCTCGCGCCGCGCGTGCCGGTGCGGGTCGAAGACGACCCGGCGCCCTGAGCGCGGCGCGACACCATGGCCAGGGCGAAGTCCCATCACGTCTGCAGCGAGTGCGGCGGCACGACGGCCAAGTGGCAGGGCCAGTGCCCGCACTGCAATGCCTGGAACACGCTGAGCGAGGCGCCGGTCGAGCGTCGCGCCGAAGGGCATCGCTACCAATCGCTGGCGCCGACCCACGAGGTGGTGACGCTCGACGCGGTTCCCGCCGAGGAGGCCGAGCGCATCGGCACCGGCATCGACGAGTTCGACCGGGTGCTGGGCGGCGGCCTGGTCGAGGGCTCGGTGGTGCTCATCGGCGGCGATCCGGGCATCGGCAAGTCGACGCTGCTGCTGCAGACGCTGGCGAACCTCTCGGTCACCCGCGAGGTGCTCTACGTCGCGGGTGAGGAATCGGCGTCGCAGGTGGCGCTTCGCGCCCGGCGGCTGGGTGCCGGCCAGGCACATTTGCCGTTGCTGGCCGAAATCGAGCTCGAACGCATTTCGGCGGCGGTCCGCGATCGCCGGCCGGCGGTGGTCGTGATCGATTCGATCCAGACGCTGTACTCGTCGGATCTGCAGTCCGCACCCGGCTCGGTCGCGCAGGTGCGCGAGTGCGCGGCACAGCTGACCCGGCTGTCCAAGCAGCTCGGCGTGGCGATGGTGATGATCGGGCACGTGACCAAGGAGGGAACGCTCGCCGGTCCTCGCGTGCTCGAACACATGGTCGACACCGTGCTTTACTTCGAGGGGGACACGCATTCGTCGCACCGGCTGGTGCGGGCGTTCAAGAACCGGTTCGGTGCGGTGAACGAGCTCGGCGTGTTCGCGATGACCGATCGCGGGCTGCGCGGCGTGGCCAACCCGTCGGCGCTGTTCCTGTCGCAGCACACCGGCGCGGTGCCGGGCTCCTGCGTGCTGGTGACGCAGGAGGGATCGCGGCCGCTGCTGGTCGAGATCCAGGCGCTCGTCGATGCGGCCCACGTGCCGAATCCGCGGCGTCTCTCGGTGGGCCTCGAACAGAACCGGCTGGCGATGCTGCTCGCGGTGCTGCACCGGCACGCGGGGATCGCCTGCTACGACCAGGACGTGTTCATCAACGCGGTGGGCGGCGTGCGCATCAGCGAGCCGGCGGCCGACCTCGCGGTGCTGCTCGCGATCGTCTCGTCGCTGCGCAATCGTGCGCTGCCGCGCGGCCTGGCCGTGTTCGGCGAGGTCGGGCTGGCTGGCGAGATCCGTCCTGCTCCGCGCGGCCAGGAGCGGCTGCGCGAGGCCGGCAAGCTCGGTTTCGCGCGGTTGCTCATTCCGCGCGCCAACGCGCCGAAGCGTCCGATCGACGGCATCGAGACGATCGCGCTCGATCGCATCGACCAGGCGCTCGACGCAGCCTGGGGCCACGGCGACCGCCAGGTGTGAAGCTTCACACCAAGGGGTCGGCCAGGGCGGAAGCGCGTGTTCGGCGGGCGTCCGCCGGGTCGCAGCCGAGCGCGCGCTCGGCAGCGGCGCGCCCGCTTCGTACGGCGCCCTCCAGCGTCGCCGGATAGTCGGGCCACGCGAAGTCGCCGGCGAGCCACAGTCCCGGCAGCACGTCGGCGAAGGCGTCGACTTCGACGCGCGGCCGTTGCGGCGTGCAGCGAAACGTGGCGCGCTTCTCCGTGACGGTGCGGGCCGCCGTCGGCGGCGGCAGCCGCAACTGGTCGGCAACCTGGTGCGCGACGCCGTCGGCGATCGCGGCAGGCGCCAGGTCGCTGAGGCGCCCGCGCGCGCTGATCACGACCGCCGCGATCCACTGCGGGCCGAAGCGGCCCCGATCGAACAGCCATTGCCCGTGTTCGCCGCGCTCGCGAGACTCGCGCAACATGACCCAGCGCGGAAGCGATGGCCGTGCCGAAGCCGGCCAGGCGAGGTAGACGGTCGTGATCGCGTCGTAGACGAACGCGTCGAGCTCGGCGGCGTGCGCGCCGCGAGTCGTCGCGTCGACCAACAAAGGGGCGAGCAGCCGCGCCGCGGCGTACGGCGGCACGGCGAGCACGAGTTGCGCGGCGTCGGTCGCCGCGCCCCGATCGGAGTGCGCCTGCAGGCGCCAGCCGCCGTTCGCGCGGGCGATGGTGCGCACGGTCGCGCCGAAGGCCAGTTGTGCGCCGCGCGCGCGCAGCCAGTCGCACGCCGGTCGCGCGAGCAGAGCATCCAGCGTCGACCGCGGCAGGACGAAATCCGAAGCGGCACGCCCGGACCCGAGCGTGTCGCGCAGCACTGTCGCGAAGGTCGTGGCGCAGGCTTCCTCCACGTCGGTGTTCAGCGCCGCCATGCAGAGCGGCGACCACAGCCGATCGACCAGCGTCCCGGGCTGCCGGCAGCGCTGCAGCAGTTGCGCGACCGTCTCGCCGGCCTGCGCGCGCCATCCCGCGCCGCGCAGCCCGTGCAACAGGCGCACGGTCGCCAGCCGTTCGCGTGGCGACAGGCCGCGCGCCCCGAGCAGCGCGGCGACCAGGTGCAGCGGCGCGGGGAGGCGCGGCGCGTGCAGGCGCAGCCCGGCGGTGTCGCGCAACGAGAGCGCGTGTCGTTCGAAGGGCGCAGCCCCATCGTGCAGCAACTGCACAAGCTCCAGGCACTCGCGATAGGCGCCCACCAGCAGGTGCTGGCCGGCATCGAGGGTCACCGGGCCCGCGCCGAAGTCCAGCCGCGCTTCCCGGGCGCGGCCCCCGGCGGCCGGCGCGGCCTCGAACACGCGCACGCGGCGGCCGGCCTGCGTCAGCCGGACGGCGGCCGACAGGCCGGCCCAACCGGCGCCGACGATCGCGATCTCATCCGGCATCGGCGCGATGGCGCGGGCGTTTCAGACCGCGGGCGGATCGCCGCGCAGCCAGGTCTTCCAGGCCAGCCACAGCTTGCGCAGTGGCGTGAGCGACGTGCGGTGCGTCAGCACCCGGAAGCCGTCGCGCTCGACCTCGTCGAGCAGGCGCGCATAGATCGCCGCCATCATCAGGCCGGGCCGTTGCGCGCGCCGCTCTTCGTCCTCGAGAAGCGCGAACGCCTGTCGGTAGCAGTCGCGTGCGCGTTCGGCCTGGAATCGCATCAGCGCCACGAATCGTTCGCTCGGCCGCCCGGCGAGGATCTCCTGCACCGGCACCTCGAAGCGTCGAAGGTCGTCGATCGGCAGGTACACGCGGCCCTTGCGGGCGTCCTCGCCGACGTCGCGGATGATGTTGGTGAGCTGGAAGGCCAGGCCGAGTTGCTCCGCGTACGCCAGCGTCGAGGGCCGCCGGGCGCCGAACACCCCGGCGGCCAGCACTCCGACGACGCCGGCGACGCGATGGCAATACAGGCGCAGGCTCTCGAAGTCCGCGTAGCGGTCCTGGTCGAGGTCCATCTGCATGCCGTCGATGATCTCGAGCAGGCGACCGCGCTCGATCGCGCAAGGCTGCAGGTGCGGAGCGAGCGCGCGCGTCACCGGATGCTGCGGATCGCCGTCGAACAGCCGTCCGACCTCGCCGCGCCACCAGTCGAGGCGGGCGCGCGCGACCTGCGGGTCGCCGGTCTCGTCGACCGTGTCGTCGACTTCGCGGCAGAAGGCGTACAACGCCGTGATCGCTCGCCTTCGGGGCGGCGGCAGGAACAGGAAGCTGTAGTAGAAGCTCGAACCGCTGCGCGCGGCCTTCTCCTGGCAATACTCGTCCGGCGTCATGTCAGGTTCCGCCACCAGAGCCGGGCGAGGGCCGGCGTATCGCGCCAGTCGAGCGACGGGCGTCGCGCGATCGGATCGTGGCCGTCGACGCGCAACTTTTCGGCGATTCTCAGGCCGCCGGCGAGGATCGCCCGCAGTTCGAGCGACAGTCGCCACGGGACCTTCTTCGCGAGGGGCGCGCCGGCGACCAGCAGGTCGCGTGCACGTCGGGTCTGCCCCGCCAGGAAGCGCGCGAGCCGATCGTCGGCGCGCCCTGCTGCGACCGATCGCGCGACGTCGTCCTCGTCGAGCCCCGCTTCGCGAAGTTCGTCCAGCGGCAGGTAGAGACGGTCCCGGCGCCAGTCGAGCGCGAGATCCTGAAGAAAGTTGAGCACCTGAAGCGCCGTGCAGATCGCGTCCGAAGGCCCTCGCGTCGACTCGTTCCAGGCACCGAACAGCCGCAGCATCAGCTCGCCGACCGGGTTCGCCGAACGGCTGCAGTAGTGGAGCACGCTCTGCCAGGTCTCGTGGCGCACCGGCCCGACGTCGTCGGCGAAGGCCGACAGCAACGCGCGCAGCGGCGCGACCGGCAACGCGTGCGCGGCGAGATGCGGACGAAGTTGCGCGACGACCGGCGGGTCTTCGTGTTCGCCGCGCAACGCGCGGTCGAGTTCGTCGAGGGCGGCCAGGCGCTGCGCCGCGGGCGCGTCGCCCTCGTCGGCCAGGTCGTCGGCGTGTCGCGCGAAGCGGTAGATCGCCACGACCGCCGGGCGCAGGCGCGCCGGCAGGAGCAGCGAGCCGACCGGGAAGTTCTCGTAGTGGTCGACTGCCGTGACGAGAGCCTGTTGCATGGCCGCGATTGTAGGCGCGGCCGCGTTGACGCCGTCCGGTCGTGCGCGTAAATTAATGACTCCTGCGTCAGTTATCGATCCCCTTGCGTTCGATGAGTCGTCCCCGTCTGCTGCCGGGCCTGCTGGCCCTGCTGTTGCTCGCCGCTTGCGAGAAACCCGTTCCGAGCGCCGCCGAACCACCGCGGCCGGTGCGTAGCGTCATCGTTGCGCCGCAGTCGTCGGGCACCGTCCTGACCCTGCCGGCGTCGGTGCGTCCGCGGGTCGAGACACGCTACGGGTTTCGCATTGCCGGAAAGATCGCGTCGCGCAGCGTGTCGGTCGGCGATACGGTCAAGGCGGGCCAGCAGCTGGCGCGGCTCGATCCGCAGGACCTGGCGCCGGTGATCGCTGCAGCGCGCGCGCAGCTCGATGCGGCGAACACCGACTTGCGCCTGTCTCGCATCGAGCTCGAGCGGGTGCGGAGCCTGCGCGAGCGCGACTACGTCAGCCAGGCGCAGGTCGATCGGCAGCAGGCTGCAACGGACGCCGCCGATGCGCGCCGGCGCAACGCCGAGGCACAGCTCGCGCAGGCCGTGAACAACGCCGGCTTCCAGACCCTGCGCGCCGACGCGGCCGGGGTGGTCACGGCGATCGATGCCGAGGCGGGCCAGGTCGTCGCCGCCGGTCAGTCGGTGGTGCGCGTCGCGCGCGGCGGCGAGTACGAGCTCGAGGCCGACGTGCCCGAGGGCGACCTCGCGCTGGCGCGCGCCACGCGCAGCTGGCAGGCGACCGTCCCCGCGCTCGGCGATGGCGTCCGCACAGCGGTGCTGCGCGAGCTTTCGCCCGCCTCCGATCCGGCTTCGCGAACCTTCGCGATGCGGCTCGCGCTGCAGGGCGACACGACCGGAATCGGCCTGGGCATGACCGCCGTGGTGCGCGCGATGCGCGATGCCGCCCCGGCCATCGTGTTGCCGCTGTCGGCGCTGTATTCGCAGGACGGCCAGCCGCACGTCTGGCGCGTCGAAGCCGACGCCACGGTCCGCCTGGTCCCGGTGGTCACCGCCGGCTTCCTGGACGACTCGGTGCGCATTGCCGATGGGCTGTCGGCGGGCGATCGCATCGTGACCGCCGGTGCCAACCTGCTGGTGGCGGGCCAGAAGGTGCGGGTATTGTCGGCCGAGCCGGGCGGGAGCGCCCGATGACGCCGGCGCCTCGCGCGCCCGGCTCGCCGCGATCGCATTTCAACCTGTCGGCCGCGGCGCTGCGCTTCCCGCAGCTGACGCTGTTCTTCGTGCTGGTCGTGGCCGTCGCCGGCACGCTCGCGTACTTGCGGCTGGGCCAGCGCGAAGACCCCGACTTCACGTTCCGCGCGATGGTGGTGCGAACGATGTGGCCCGGCGCGACCACCGAGCAGGTCGACGAGGCGGTCACCGACCGGATCGAACGCAGGCTGCAGGAGACGCCGTACTTCAAGTGGACGCGCAGCCATTCGAAGCCGGGCGAATCGCTGATCGTGCTCGAGCTGGAGGACGCGGCCCCGGCGTCCGAAGTGCCGCAGATCTGGTACCAGGTGCGCAAGAAGGTCGGCGACCTGCGCGGCGAATTGCCGGCGGAGGTGGTCGGGCCGTTCTTCAACGACGAGTTCGGCGACGTGTTCGGCACGATCTACGCGTTCACCGCGGACGGCTTGACGATGGAGGAGCTGCGCCGGCTGGTCGAGGGGGTGCGCCACGAGCTGCTGCGAATTCCCGACGTCCAGAAGATCGAGTTGTTCGGCGTGCAGGAACAGCGCATCTACGTCGAGATCTCGACGCAGGCGCTCGCGACGCTGGGCATCGATCCGGAGCGGATCGCGGCGCAGCTGCAGGCGCAGAACCTGGTCGTGCCGGCCGGCACCGTGCAGGGCGCCAGCAGGGCGGTGCCCTTGCGCGTGTCCGGCCAGTTCGACTCGGTGCGCGAGGTGCAGGAGCTCAGGTTGAACATCGGCGGCCGAGTCGTGCGGCTCGGCGACGCCGCGCGGGTGTTCCGCG
>DAORSF010000019.1:7927-12528 GCA_035443405.1 Burkholderiaceae bacterium
GCGACGCCGCGCGGGTGTTCCGCGGCTACGTGGACCCGCCGTCGTACACGATGCGTTTCGGCGGCCGCCAGGCGATCGGGCTGGGCGTGTCGATGGTCGCCGACGGCGACGTCATCGAACTGGGCCGCAGCCTCGAGCGCGAGATGCAGCGCTTGCGCGGCGACCTGCCGGTCGGCGTCGAGTTCTCGAAGGTTTCGGACCAGCCGCGCATCGTCCACCAGGCGGTCGGGCTCTTCATGCAGGTGCTCGGCGAAGCCGTCGCGATCGTGCTCGCGGTCAGTTTCCTCAGCCTCGGCCTGCGCGCGGGCGCGGTCGTCGCGTTGACGATCCCGCTTGTGCTGGCGGGCACCTTCGTCGCGATGGCGTGGTTCGGCATCGACCTGCACCGCATCTCGACGGGCGCGCTGGTCATCGCGCTCGGCCTGCTGGTCGACGACGCGATGATCGCGATCGAGATGATGGCGCGCAAGATCGAGGAGGGACTCGACCGGTTCTCCGCGGCGACCTTCGCCTACAGCAGCACGGCATTCCCGATGCTGACCGGCACGTTGATCACGGCATCGGGTTTCCTGCCGATCGCCACCGCGAAATCGACCACCGGCGAGTACACGTTCGCGATCTTCGCGGTGGTGACGATCGCACTGCTGGTGTCGTGGTTGGCGGCGGTCGGCGTCACGCCGTTCCTCGGCAACTACCTGCTGAAGGAGCGTAGCGACGCGGGGCACGAGGTGTTCGACACGCGCTTCTACCGTGGCCTGCGCGCGACGATCGAGTGGTGCATGCGGCATCGGCGGTTGACGATCGCCGCCACGCTCGCGGCTTTCGCGCTGGGCGTGGCAGGCATGGCGCTCACCGAGAAGCAGTTTTTCCCGAATTCGAATCGCGCCGAGATCCTGGTCGAGATGTGGCTTCCCGAAGGCTCCAGCTACCGGGCCACGGAGGACGAGGCGCGCCGGCTCGAGGCCTGGCTGGCGAAGGACGAGGACATCGCGACCTTCGTCGGCTACGTCGGCAACGGCTCGCCGCGCTACTTCCTGTCGCTGGACCAGCAGCTGTTCCGCAGCAACTTCGCGCAGTTCGTCATCCTGACCCGCGACGTCGCCGGACGCGACCGGGCGCTCGCGCGGCTGCGAGGCATGCTCGACGAGTCGTTTCCCGGCGTGCGCGTGCGCGCGTTCCGCACGCCGCTCGGTCCCCCGGTCGCCTACCCGGTGCAGTTCCGCGTGATGGGCGAGGATGCGGCACTGCTCAAGACGTTCGCTGCGCGGGTGGCCGAACGCGTCCGCGCGGACCCGGCGACGGTCGACACGCACGCGGACTGGGGCGAGCGATCGCCGGCGGTGCGGGTCGAAGTCGACCAGGACAAGGCGCGCGCGATCGGGCTCAGTTCGGCGCAGGTGGCGCGTGCGCTCGGCGGTGCCGTGTCCGGCGCGGTCATCGGCCAGTTCCGCGAGGACGACCAGCTGATCGACGTGGTGATGCGCGCGCCGCCCGGCGAGCGCCGGTCGCTGGCCGATCTGCGCAACCTGCAGATCCCGACCGCGGCCGGTCGGTCGGTGCCGCTGGCGCAGATCGCCGCGATCGACGAGATCATGGAGGAGCCGATCCTCTGGCGGCGCAGCCGCACCCCCGTGATCACCGTGCGCGCCGACATCGTCGACGGCGTACAGGCGCCCGACGTGTCGATGCGCATCGACCCGACGCTCGACGCGCTGCGCGCCGAGCTGCCCCCCGGCTACCGGATCGAGGCCGGCGGCCCGTTCGAGGAGAACGCGAAGGCGCAGGCGTCGATCAACGCCGGCATGCCGATGCTGCTGGCGGTCGTGCTGACGCTGCTGATGGTGCAGTTGCACAGTTTCTCGCTGGCCGCGATGGTGCTGCTGACCGCGCCGCTGGGTGTGATCGGAATTGCCGCGGCCTTGCTCGCGTTCGGCCAGCCCTTCGGCTTCGTCGCGATGCTCGGCATGATCGCGCTGGGCGGGATGATCATGCGCAACACCGTGATCCTGGTCGACCAGATCCGCCAGGACGTCGGCGCAGGGCTGACACGCTGGGATGCCGTGCGCGAGTCGGCGGTGCGGCGATTCCGCCCGATCACGCTGACGGCCGCGGCGTCGGTCCTGGCGATGATCCCGCTGTCGCGCGACGTGCTCTGGGGACCGATGGCGATCGCGATCATGGGCGGCCTGATCGTCGCGACCGTGCTGACCTTGCTGTTCGTGCCGGCGCTCTACGTGGCGTGGTACCGGCTGGCGCCTGCTTCGCGCTGAGCGGCCACGCCGAGCGGGCGCGCACCGAGGTTCTGACTCGCCCGGCCCGGCGTCGCGCCGAGCGCCCGGCCGCGCGAACGACGCGGCCCGCTTCGCGGGCTGCCCTTCCTCCCTTCGAAGGTTGCCGCGCCGCGCGGCAACCTTCTCGTCCGGTCGGCGCGTCCCACGCGCGGCCGGGCGCTCGGCGCGACGCCGGGCCTGGGGGCTGTGGCGTGCGGCGCGCCCGCTCGGCGTGGCCGCTCGCGCGAGGCTGCTTTTGCGACGGGTTGGGGGCGGGGGCGTCGTGTCGCTTCGTTTAGAATGGCGCGTTTCGCGGCCGTGGCGGAATTGGTAGACGCACCAGGTTTAGGTCCTGGCGCTGCAAGGCGTGAAGGTTCGAGTCCTTTCGGCCGCACCACGGCACACCGCGGTCCCGGCGGACCGCTTCACTTTCGAGACCCTGGATGACCCGAGATGGCAACGCAACTTGAAACGACCGGCGCGCTCGAGCGCAAGCTGGCCATGACCGTGCCGGTGGCAGAGATCAACCGCCAGGTCGTCGATCGGCTGCGCAAGCTGTCGCGCAACGTCAAGATGCCCGGCTTCCGGCCCGGAAAGGTGCCGATGAAGATGATCGAGCAGTCCTACGGCCCGCAGGTGCACGCCGAGGTGCTCGGCGACGCGGTGTCCAGGGCGTTCAGCGACGCGGTCGACGAGCACAAGCTGCGCGTCGCCGGACAGCCCACGATCGAGCCGCGCGAGACCGCCGCCGATCACGAGCTCGGTTTCACCGCCACTTTCGAAATCTACCCGGAGATCGCGCTCGGCGACCCGGGCACCATCGAACTCGAGCGCGTGTCGTGCCGGGTCGGTGACGCCGAGGTCGACAAGACGATCGAGATCCTGCGCAAGCAGCGGGTGACCTGGGCCGAAGCGGGTCGAGCCGCGCAGGACGGCGACCGGGTGACGATCGATTTCGTCGGCACGATCGACGGCGTGGCGTTCGCCGGCGGCAGCGCGACCGATTTCCCGTTCGTGCTCGGCGAGGGCAGGATGCTGCCCGATTTCGAGACCGGCGTGCGCGGCGCCGGCGCCGGCGAGCGCAAGACCTTCCCCGTGTCGTTCCCGTCCGAGTACGGCTCGGTCGACCTCGCGGGCAAGACCGCGCAGTTCGAGGTCACGGTGAAGAAGGTCGAGGCGCCACAGCTGCCGCAGGTCGACGAGGCGTTCGCGCGCCAGCTCGGGGTGGCCGACGGCGACCTGGCGAAGATGCGCAGCGACGTTCGCGCGAACCTCGAGCGCGAGGTCGGCCAGCGCGTGCGCGCCCGCAACAAGGGCGCCGCGATGGATGCGCTGTCGAAGCTGGCGACGTTCGAGCTGCCGAAGGCGCTGGTCGATGCGGAAGGCAAGGCGCTGGGCGAGCGCGCCATCGAGGACCTGAAGCAGCGCGGCATGGACCCGAAGAACCTGCCGGCGATCCCGCCGGACACCTTCCGCGAGCAAGCAGAGCGGCGCGTGCGGCTCGGGCTGATCCTGGCGGAGATCGTGCGGGTCCACGGGCTGCAGGCCAAGCCCGACCAGATCCGCAAGCAGATCGAGGAGTTCGCGCAGGCCTACGAGAACCCCGGTGAAGTCGTGCGCTACTACTTCAGCGACCGCAACCGTCTGGCCGAGGTCGAGGCGATCGTGGTCGAACAGAACGTCGTCGACTGGGCGCTGGCCAAGGGCAAGGCGACCGAGCGCGAGCTGGCATTCGACGAACTGATGGCGGCGGGCTGATCCGCAGCGCCCGCCACCGAACCTTCACGGAGCGAGACATGAGCTTCAACAGCATGGTCGAGGACCTGGTGAACGCGCACCTGGCGCAGCGCCAGCAGACGCAGGGCCTGGGCATGGTCCCGATCGTCATCGAGCAGAGCGGCCGCGGCGAGCGGGCCTACGACATCTACTCGCGCCTGTTGCGCGAGCACGTGATCTTCCTGGTCGGACCGGTCATGGACCAGTCTGCGAACCTGATCGTCGCGCAGCTGCTGTTCCTCGAGTCGGAGAATCCGGACAAGGACATTTCCTTCTACATCAATTCGCCCGGCGGCTCGGTGTCGGCGGGGCTTGCGATCTACGACACGATGCAGTTCGTCAAGCCCGACGTCAGCACGCTGTGCCTGGGGATCGCGGCGAGCATGGGCGCGTTCCTGCTCGCCGCCGGCGCAAAGGGCAAGCGCTTTGCGCTGCCCAACGCGCGGATCATGATCCACCAGCCGTCGGGTGGCGCGCAGGGCCAGGCCTCGGACATCGAAATCCACGCGAAGGAGATCCTGTACACGCGCGAGCGGCTGAACCGGATCCTGGCCG
>DAORSF010000020.1:0-7028 GCA_035443405.1 Burkholderiaceae bacterium
CGAATCGAGATCGCCTACTACACCCGCTCGCGCAATGCGCGCGGCCTGCGCGAGCTCTCGCCGCAGCGGCTGGTGCACTACCGGAACGCCTGGTACCTCGACGCGTGGTGCCATCGGACCGATTCGCTGCGGGTGTTCGCCCTCGATGCGATCGAACAGGCGCGGCTGGTCGACCGGCGCGCCCGCGACGTGTCGCTTGCGGAGGTGGACCGGCAACTGGGGTCCGGCTACGGGATCTATCGGGGGCGCCGACTCGCGTGGGCGACGCTTCGCTTCTCGCCGGAGGCGGCGCGCTGGGTGCGCGCCGAGATCTGGCATCCGAAGCAGCAGAGCCGCGATCTGGACGACGGCCGCTTCGAGCTCCGGGTGCCCTACGGCGCCACCCCCGAGCTCGAGATGGACATCCTGCGCCACGGTGAACACGTCGAGGTGATCGCGCCGGACGCGCTGCGCCGGAGCATCGCGGAGCGGCTCGCCCGCGCGCGGGCAGTCTATGCCTGACGAGGCAGCGGCGCGATGACCGAGGACGACGCCCGACGCGCGCTGCTGGTCAGAGCGTTCGAGACCGCCGTGCCGCCGCAACCGGCGTGGACCGACGAAGACCGCGACTGGGCCAGCCGCGCCGCCGCGGAAGTCGAAGGCGAGCGCGCGAGCACCGAGACCTTCGTGGCGCGGCGCGCACGACTGGCCGTCGAGCGCCTTGCGGCGCGCGATCGCAACGTGCAGCGCCTGCTGCGTTCGCTGACCTGGCGGCCGTGGGTCGGCTGGGCGCTGGCGCTCGCCGCGTTCGCCGCCGGCGTCGCCGCCGACGCGATCGGCGCCGGGCAGCGGATCAACGTGCTCGCCCCGCCAGTGCTCGCCCTCGTTGCGTGGAACCTGGTCGTCTACGCCGTGACGGCGCTGCGTGCGCTTGCCTCGATGGCGGGGCGTCCGCGTCCGCAGGGCACCCTGGCGCGACTGCTGGCGCGCGCCGCGCACGCCGCGATCGCGCCCCGCCGCGACGACGCAGGGAGCAGCCCAATGGCGCGCTTCGCTGCCGACTGGGCGCGCGCCAGCGCAAGGCTCAACGCGACCCGGGTGGCGCGCGTGCTGCATCTTTCCGCGATCGCGTTCGCACTGGGTGCGCTGGCCGGCATGTACCTGCGAGGCCTCGGCCTCGAGTACCGCGCCGGCTGGGAGAGCACCTTCCTCGACACCGCGCGGGTGCGGGCACTGATCGGCTTCGCGCTCGCGCCGGCCGCCTGGCTCACCGGCATCGCACTGCCCGACGCGGCGCGCCTCGAGGCGATCCGTTTTCCGGCATCGCCGGGCGAGCCCGCAGCGAACTGGATCCATCTGTACGCGGTCACCACGGCACTGGCCGTCGTGCTGCCGCGCCTGCTTCTCGCCGCGATCGACCAGCTGCGCGAGCGCCGGCTCGCGACGCGCTTTCCGCTGCCGCTCGACGACGTCTACTTCTCCACGCTGGCAAGGACACACCGCGGCGAGGCCGCGTCGGTGCTGGCGGTACCCTTCAGCCATCCGTTGACGCCGCAAGCGGCGCTGGGGCTGCGCGCAATGCTCGGCTCGGCAATGGGTGCGCAGACCCGCCTCGCGATCGCGCCAACCCTGGACTACGGCGACGAGGAATCCGCCGCGGCAGTGCTGCGCCCCGTGCAGCAACCGACGCTGGTCGTCGCGCTGATGTCGGCGACGGCGACCCCGGAGCCGCAGGCCCACGGCGTCTTCGTCGCCACGCTGTCGGCCGCGCTACCTGCCGGCGCGACGCTGCTCGTCGTCGTCGACGAGTCCGGCTTCGTGGCGCGCTTCGGCGACACCGACCCTACCGCGTCGCGCCGACGCGACGAACGCCGCGCCGCGTGGACGCGCTTCCTCGCGCCCCACGGACAGCGGCCGTTGTTCGTCGATCTCGAACGGACGGACGCCCCGCTCGCGGGCCGCGCGCTGCGCGAGGCGCTCGATCGATCGGCGAGCCCGGCGCTTGCGCAGGCGACGACGTGATGCCGCAGACGATCTCGCTCAGCCTCGTCTCGCACACCAACGTCGGCAAGACGACGCTGGCGCGAACGCTACTGGGTCGCGAGGTCGGGACGGTGCGCGACGAGGCGCACGTCACCGAGACCGCCGAGCCGTATCCGATGATCGAGACGGCGAACGGCGACCGGATGACGCTGTGGGATACGCCCGGCTTCGGCGACAGCGCGCGCCTGGCGAGCCGGCTCGCGTCGTCCGGCGACCCGATCGGATGGTTCGTGTCCGAGGTGTGGGACCGCTTCCGCGACCGCGCGTTCTGGTCGAGCCAGCAGGCCGTGCGCAACGTGCGCGACAGCGCGGACGTCGTGCTGTACCTGGTCAACGCGTCGGAGCCGCCTGCGGCATCGGGCTACGTGGCCAACGAGGTGCGCGTGCTCGAATGGATCGGCAAGCCGGTCGTGGTGCTGCTCAACCAACTCGGTCCGCCGCGCCCGGCAGCCGACGAGGCCGCCGAAACGCAGGCGTGGCGCCGCCACCTCGCCGGCTCCGCGCAGGTTCGCGCGGTGCTGCCGATGGACGCGTTCGCCCGCTGCTGGGTTCAGGAAGCGACGCTGCTGCGCACGATCGAGGAACTGCTCGGCGAACCGAAGCGCACCGCCTGCAAGCGGCTGGTCGACGAATGGCTCGCGAGGAGACGCGCGGTCTTCGACGATTCGATGGCCGTGCTCGCCGAACGCCTCGCGCGCGCGGCCGCGGATCGCGAACCGCTGCCCGACAGCGGGGTGATCGGCCGGATCCGCGAGGCCGGCAGTGCGCTGGGTGCACGGCGCGACGCCCCGGACGGCGCGGCGGGCACGGCACCGACCCGCCGGCTGGCGATGCAACGGCTCGCCGCCCGGCTCGACGCCGACGTCCGCGCCGGCACCGCGAGGCTGATCGCGCTGCACGGACTCGAGGGCCACGCGACCGGCGAGATCCTCGCACGGCTCGCCGATCACTACACGGTCAGCGAGCGGCTCGACGAGGGCCGGGCCGCCATGTTCGGCGGCGTCGTGACCGGCGCGCTCGCCGGACTGAAGGCCGATCTCGCGGCCGGCGGACTCACCTTCGGCGCCGGCATGCTCACCGGGGGAATCGTCGGGGCGCTCGGCGCCTTCGGCCTCGCACGCGGCTACAACCTGGTGCGCGGCACGCAGACGTCATCGGTGGCCTGGACCGACGGCGTGCTGGACGAACTCGCGATCACCGCGCTGCTCGGCTACCTGGCGGTGGCGCACTACGGACGCGGCCGCGGCGACTGGACGCCGTCCGAGCATCCGCCGCATTGGCGAGACGTCGTCGTCGCGGCGCTCGGCGAACGACGCGAGGCCTTCGAACGGACCTGGAGCCTGCGCACCGGCGCCGACGCCGAAGCGACAATCAAGGCGGCGTTGCGCCCGCAACTGGCCGACGCCGCGCTCGACGTGCTGTCGCGGCTCTACCCGCAGGGCGTGACCGGGCCTCGCAACCCGTGATTCAGTCGAGCGGATCCATGTCGTCGAAGTAGCGCGACTCCGCCGCGACGAACGCGGCGACCATGGCCCGCCACGTGGCCTCGACGACGTCTTCGAGCCCGTCGAAACCCCGGTCGTGTCGCGCGGCAAGCGCGCGCACGTTGGCGAACACCCGGGCCTGTCGCGCAGGAGCAGCCACCTGGAACGCGTCGGCCTTGAAACGCGCCGCATCCTTGACGTACATCGCGCGCTGCGCGATCAGCGCGACGATCCGGTCGTCGAGGCTGTCGATCGCGTCGCGCACCTCGGCCAGGCTGGTCGCCAGCGGGCGGTACGCGGGGTCGCGAAAACGGCGCCGGGGCCTGCCGAGGGGATCGGGTTCCATGCGTCCGATTCTGCCACGACCGTCCGCGCCGGCGCCTCCACCGCCCGTCGCCGCGCAAGGGTGCGCCGCTTGCGCGAAGGCGGCCCCGCGGGCAGCATCCCTATCCGAAGCCGGGCGGACGTATACTCCGGCGAAGAACAGGGAGATCCCCGACCGGGGATCGCCAGCCGGGTCAAAGCGGAGTTCGACATGCGCTCGATCATTCAGTCTCTCAGCGTGGTTCCGTTCGTCGTGGGCGCGGCCCTGGCCGGCGCCCACCTGCCGGCAGCGGCAGCGGATTCGTCCGGCTTCAATCCGCATGGATTCAAGCTGCCTACCGGGGTCTACCGGTGCGACCTGAACCGCAGCGTCAACGTGCGTTCGGTGTCGGCCGACATGCAGTCGGCCGTGGTGCAGTTCGACAAGAAGGAATACCGGATGCAGGCGGTCGGCGCGCGCAGCGGCGCGCTGCGCTACGAAGACCCGAAGTCCGGGCTCGTCTGGCTGGTCATCGCCTCCAAGTCGATGCTGCTCGACACGAAGCAAGGCCGGCAGCTGGCCAACGAGTGCAAGACCTGATCCTGCACTAGCCGCCTCCAGGCACCGGGGCCGACGCTGCGCGTCCGCCCCGGTTCTCGTTTGGGGCTCCGGGGAAACCCCGAGCGCACCGCGCTTGCGCCGGCTCGCCGCATTGGCGAGACTCTGCGGAAACCTGCCTACCGACCAGTAACACCCCAGCCGCCAGCGCATGCCGCACGCCGACACGCCGCGTCACGCGGAACGAGGATCGCCGTGGGCGCCGATGCGCGACCGCCAGCTCGAACGCGCGCTGAAACGCGAAGCCGTGCTGCGCACGGCGGCGCGCATGTTCAACGAGAAGGGCTTCCACGCGACCTCGCTGGACGAAGTCGCCGAGCGCCTGAACGTCACCAAGCCCACGCTGTACTACTACGTCTCGAGCAAGGACGAGATCCTGTTCGAGTGCGTGCGCATCGGCCTCGAGATGGTGCGGAAGGGCATCGACGACGTGGCGCGCTCCGGCGGTTCGGCGGCCGACAAGCTGGTCGCGTGCATGCGCGCGTACGCGCGGGTGGTCACGATGGACTTCGGCGCCTGCGTGATCCGTGTCGGCGAAGACCCCTTGCCGCCCGAAAGCCGCCGCGAGCTGCGCCGGCTCAAGGCCGAGATCGACCGCGAGTTCCGCGACCTGATCGCGAGCGGCGTCGCGGACGGCTCCCTGGCGCCGTGCGACCCGAAGCTGGCGGCCTTCACGATCGCCGGCGCACTCAGCTGGATCGGGCGCTGGTACCGCCCCGAAGGTCCGCTCGGTGCCGACGACGCGATCGAGCGCTGCATCGAGGTGCTGGCGGGCGGCATTCTCGCCGGGCCCGCTCGTCGACCGGACGCGGACCGAGCGGCGAACGCGCCCCCTGCCCGGGCAAGGCGCCCGAGCCAGCGATGAACGGGGCTGCAGCCGGTTCCGACACCCCCTCCCGTGCGCTGCTGGAGGTCGACTCGGTCACGCTCGCCTTCGGCGGCGTCAGGGCGCTCAGCGGCGTCGGCTTCGACGTCGCCCCCGGCTCGATCACGTCGGTGATCGGGCCCAACGGCGCCGGCAAGACCTCGCTGTTCAACACCGTCTCCGGCTTCTATCGCCCTGCCTCGGGATCGATCCGTTTCGAGGGCCGCGACATCACCCGCATGCCGGCGCCGAAGCGCGCGGCGCTCGGTCTCGCGCGCAGCTTCCAGAACATCGCGCTGTTCCGCGGCATGACGGTGCTGGACAACATCAAGCTCGGCCGGCACTGCCACCTGCGCACCGGCGTGCTCGACGCGCTGGTCTACTTCGGGCGCGCACGCCGCGAGGAAGTCGCGCTGCGCGCAGAGATCGAGGAGCGCATCATCGACTTCCTCGAGATCGACCACATCCGGCACGCACCGGTGGCGGCGCTCTCGTACGGCCTGCAGAAGCGGGTCGAGCTGGCGCGCGCGCTGGCGATGCAGCCGAAGGTCCTGATGCTCGACGAACCGGTCGCCGGCATGAACCGCGAGGAGACCGAGGACATGGCGCGCTTCATCCTCGACCTGCGCGCCGAATGGGGCGTCACCGTGCTGATGGTCGAGCACGACATGGGCATGGTGATGGACGTCTCCGACCACGTCGTCGTGCTGAACTTCGGGCAGGTGATCGCCGAAGGCGCGCCCTCGTCGGTGCAGAACGACCCCGAAGTCATCCGCGCGTACCTCGGGTCGGGCGACGTGGCCGAGTTGCGCCGCAAGCTGCACGCGGCCGCCGCCAGGAGCGCGGCGTGACGTTCGACTGGCTGTTCCTGTTCGAGATCTCGCTGGCGGGCCTCGGCACCGGCGGCCTGTACGCGCTGACCGGCCTGGCTTTCGTGATGATCTACAAGGCCACGCGCGTCGTGAACCTCGCGATCGGCGAGATGCTGATGTTCGGCGCGTACGTGTTCTTCGCGTTCGCCGCCGGCCTGTCCCTGCCGGTGTGGGTCGCGATCCTCGCGGCCATCACGGCTGGCGGCCTGCTCGGTGCCGCCGTCGAGCGCGCGATGATCCGGCCGATGCTCGGGGAGTCGCCGATCGCTGTGTTCATGGTCACGGTCGGACTGGCCTCGATCCTGGTCGGCGTGGTCGAACTGATCTGGACCGCCGACCCGCGGCTGCTGCCGAGCTTCATGCCGTCCGAGCCGATCATCATCGGCGAGGCCTTCGTTTCGCCCAAGGTCTTCTACGGCTTCCTGGTCGCAGCCGCCCTGATCGCCTCGGTGCTCGCGGTGTTCCGCTTCTGGCGCGGCGGCGTCGCGCTGCGCGCGACCGCGTCCGACCAGGCGGCCGCCTACTCGATGGGCATCAACGTGCCGCGCGTGTTTTCACTCTCCTGGACCGTCGCCGGCATGATCGCCGCCGTCGCCGGCATCGTCGTCGGCGCGATCGGCGGAATCTCGTCGACGATGGGCATCTTCGGCCTGTCGGTGCTGGTCGTGGTGATCTTCGGCGGACTCGACAGCATCGCAGGCGCACTGGTCGGCGGCCTGTTCATCGGCCTGGTCGAAGCGCTGGCCGGCGCGTACCTGGGCGGCGAGTTCAAGGTGCTTTCCACCTTCGTGCTGCTGGTGCTGATCCTGATGGTGCGCCCGTACGGCCTGTTCGGCACTCACGAGATCGAGCGACTGTGACGG
>DAORSF010000020.1:7128-12480 GCA_035443405.1 Burkholderiaceae bacterium
TTCTTCCGGGTCGTCACGCCGGAGAGCTTTCCGCTGATCATGTCGATCTTCTTCCTCGCCGCAATCATCGTCGGCGGCATGGGGACGATCCTCGGAGGGATCCTCGGCGCGGTCTTCATGACGATGGTGCCCGAATTGCTCAAGCTGCTGGTCGGCTGGTTGCCGCTCGGCGGTAACGCGGCCGTGATCCTCTCGCCCGTGCGCACGATCGTGTTCGGCGCACTGATCGTCGGATTCCTGATCTTCGAACCGCACGGGCTGGCGGAGATCTGGCGGCGGGTGCGCCGCTTCTTCCATCTGTACCCTTTCCGCACCTGAGCGTGTCCGATGACCGCTCTCCTGGCTCTCACCGATCGACCATGACCGACAAGGAGGATGACATGAAGCACCACGACCCCCGGGGACAGACCCGGCGCCAAATGATGGCCGCGCTGGCAACCGTCGCCGGACTGGCCCTCGCGCCGACGGCCCACGCCCAGGCCGAGGACATCGTTATCGGCGGCTCGATCCCGATGACGGGCGTGTTCGCGTTCGCCGGCATCGGCATCCATGCCGGCATCCAGGACTACGTGAAGATCGTCAACGACGCCGGCGGCATCAAGGGCCGCAAGCTGCGTTACGTGCCCGAGGACACCGGCTACAAGGTCGACGCCTCGGTGGCCGCCTTCAAGAAGATCACCAGCCAGAACAAGGTCCACTTGTACTACGGCGACTCGACGGCGTTCGCGAAGACCATCAATCCCGAACTCGACCGGCTGGGTTCGATCCTGATGGCCGGCGCGTCGTTCGCCACCGAGATCAACAATCCGCAGAAGTACCCGAACCAGTTCCTGGTGGGCCCGGACTACACCGAGATGTTCGGGATCCTGCTTCGTTACATCGCGAAGGCCAAACCGGGCGCCAAGGTCGCCTTCGTGTACTCGGATTCGGAATTCGGCCGCGACCCGGTCGAGCCGAGCCGCGAGCTCGCCAAGAAGCTCGGGTTGAACGTCGCCGCCGAGATCATGACGCCGCCCGGCAGCGTCGACGTCTCGGCCGAGGTGATCAAGCTGCGCCGCGCCGCCCCCGACTACACGATCTTCCACGGCTACGTGCTGGCGCCGATCCCGGAGTTCGTCACGCAGGCGAAGAAGATGGGCATGACCAGCCAGTTCATGGGGACCTTCTGGACCATGGACCACTCGATGGTCATGAAGATGGGCGAGGCCGCCGAAGGCTTCATGGGCGTGATGCCGTTCCGCTATCACTACGAGTCCGACCCGAAGGCGCCGATGCTCGACAAGATCCGCCAGATGCGGCCCGAGTACCAGAGCAACGCCTACATGCAGGGCTTCCTGACGACGATGCTTTTCGCCGAGGCGGCCAAGCGCACGCTCGAGGCCGGCAAGCAATTGAACGGCAGGAACCTGAAGGCGTCGCTGAACTCGATCCGCGACTTCGACACCGGCGGCATCATCGGCGTGCCCATCTCGATCAAGGGCAACTCGATCCCGGTGGGCCGCATCGTCCGCGCCGACATGAAGCAGCAGAAGATGGTGCCGGCGTCGGACTGGATCTCGCTGGAGTGATCGGCCCGTGACCGACGACGCCGTCCTCGACATCAACAACATCGAGGTCATCTACAACCGGGCCGTTCAGGTGCTGCGCGGCCTGTCGCTGTCGGTGCCGCGCGGCCGCATCGTCGCGCTGCTCGGCTCCAACGGCGCGGGCAAGACGACGACGCTCAAGGCGGTGTCGAACCTGCTCGCGCTCGAGGACGGCGAGATGACCGGGGGCGGCGTCCGGTTCGACGGCCGTGACACGACGAGGCTGCGGCCGCACGAACTGGTGCGCGCCGGCCTCTTCCACGTCATGGAAGGCCGGCACGTGTTCGAAGACCTCACCGTCGAGGAGAACCTGCTGTCGGCCACCTACGCGCTGACCGGCCGGCGCGAAACGCCGAACGCCGACCGCTCGCGCTTCGATCTGGTCTACGAGTACTTCCCTCGGCTGTTCGAGCGCCGGCGCGGCCTGGCCGGCTACCTGTCCGGCGGCGAGCAGCAGATGCTCGCGATCGGCCGCGCGCTGATCGCGCGCCCGACGCTGATGCTGCTCGACGAGCCGTCCCTCGGGCTGTCCCCGCTGCTCGTCGAGAGCATCTTCACGATCATCGCGCGAATCAACGCCGAGCAGCAGGTGTCGATGCTTCTGGTCGAGCAGAACGCTTCGGTCGCGCTCGCGGTCGCCCACTACGGCTACATCATGGAGATGGGCAAGGTGGTCATCGACGGCAGCGCGGAACGACTCGCCGCCGACCAGGACGTTCGCGAGTTCTACCTGGGCATGGGCGGGGCAGGCGAGGCGCGCAGCTTCCGCGACGTCAAGCACTACAAGCGCCGCAAGCGCTGGCTGTCCTGAGGCGCGCGCCGTGTCCGCCGCAGCAAGCGCAACGTCGAACCCGTCGCCCGCACGCACCGCGCGCGACGCGGGCACGGTCGCGCTGCCGGCGCTCACCCTCGCGCAGATGCTGCGCGAGCAGGCCCGCCTGAGGCCCGGCGCAATCGCGATCCGCCAGAAGGAATTCGGCATCTGGAACCCGGTGGACTGGCAGACCTGGCTGCGGCGCGCCCGTCGCGTCGGTCACGGCCTGCGCGCAATCGGCGTGCCGCAGGGCGGGCACGTCGGCGTCATTTCCGAGAATCGCGTCGAGTGGGTGCTCGCGCAACTGGGCGCCAGCGTGGCCGGCGCAATCACGGTCGGCGTCTACCCGACCAGCCCGACCGCGGAAGTCGCCTACGTCCTCGAGCACGCCGACGTCGATGTCGTCGTCTGCGAAGACCAGGAGCAGACGGACAAGGTGATCGCGGCGCGCGGGCAACTGCCGCGGCTTCGCGCGATCGTCGTCGTCGAGAAGAAGGGGCTGCGCAACACGCCGCCCGAATGCCGCGACCTGGTCAGGTCGTTCGACGACCTCGAGGCGCTGGGCGCGCGACACGAGGCCGAACACCCGACCATGGTCGATGACGTCCTCGCCGCCCAGACGCTCGACGACATCGGCTTGATGATCTACACGTCGGGCTCGACCGGCAAGCCCAAGGGCGCGATGATCAGCTATGGCAACATCCGCGCGGTCGTTCCCGGCATCGTCGAGCGGCTTCGGCTCGGCCCCGACACGACGCACCTGTCGTACCTGCCGCTGTGCCACGTCGCGGAGCAGATGCTGACCACCTTCGTGCCGATCTACCTGGGCTCGCAGGTGAACTTCGGCGAATCGATACGCACCGTGCAGGAGGACCTCCGCGAGGTCGCGCCGACGATGTTCCTGGGCGTGCCCCGCATCTGGGAGAAGCTGCACGCGTCGATCCACATCAAGATGCAGGAGACCGGCCGGCTGCGGCGCGCGCTGTTCGAGCGCGCGATGGCCGCGTGCGAGGGCTTCGCCGCCAAGTCGCCGGAGCAACGCACGCTCCCCGAGAAGCTGCGCTTCGCGCTCGCCTACGCGACGATCTTTCGGGCGCTGCAGAACTTCATCGGGCTCCGCCGCGCGCGCGTCGCGCTGACCGGCGCCGCGCCGATTCCGCCGGCGGTGATTCGGTTCTTTCGCACGCTCGGCGTGCCGCTGGTCGAGGTCTACGGGCTGACCGAGTCGACCGGCATGATCACCGGCCAGCGGCTCGATCGCGTGCGCATCGGCACCGTCGGCGAGCCCACGCTCGGCGTCGAGCACCGCATCGGCGACGACGGCGAGTTGCTCGTGCGAGGCGGCATGGTGTTCGCCGGCTACTACAAGAGCCCCGAAGCGACCGCGGCGGCGATTCGCGACGGCTGGCTGCACACCGGCGACGTCGTCCGCGAGGAGGACGGGCAGCTGCGCATCGTCGATCGCCTGAAGGACATCATGATCACTGCCGGCGGCAAGAACCTGACGCCGTCGGAAATCGAGAACGCCATGAAGGCGAGCCCCTTCGTCCGCGAGTGCATCGTGATCGCCGAAGGGCGGCGCTTCGCGTCGGCGCTGGTGCAGATCGACTTCGAAACGGTCGGCAAGTGGGCCGAGTCGCAGCGCATCGCGTTCACGCACTTCCGCTCGCTCGCCGAGCACCCCCGGGTGCGCGAGCTGATCGAGGCCGAGATCGCCCGCGGCAACGCGCAGCTGGCGCCGGTCGCGCAGCTCCGGCGCTTCCACCTGCTCACGAAGGAGCTGGACCACGACGAAGGCGAGGTCACGGCGACGATGAAGGTGCGCCGCGCCAGCATCTACCAGGCCTACGCCGCCGAGATCGAGGCCATGTACCGCTGAGTCCGCTCAGAACCAGTCGTTCAGCATCACGCCGAGCCCGATGCGCCGGATCCTCGTCTGGTAATCGAGCAGGTTCTCGCCGTAGCCGTCGAAGTACTGCGCGTGCCAGCGCAGGTTCGGGCTGATGCCGGTCGGGCGGCTGTAGTCGAGCTGCACTGCGCCCTTGCCGCCGCTCGACATGCTTCGACGCATCGTCAGCGTCCAGTTGTGCACCCCTCCCGCGTAGCCGAGGCGCAACTCGCCGTGGCCCACGTAGCGCGTGACCTGCGGATTGTCGTCGCCTTCGGGCGCCCCGGGGCTCGGCTTCTCGCTCTCCGGAATGCGCCACCACGGCCGCACGGCGAGCCACCACGGACCCGGCCGGTCCAGCAGCAATTCGGCGAACAGGCGATTCCAGCTGCGCGAGGCCTCTCCGGACTTCCCGTTCGACTGGTGCACGAAGCCCGCCGACGCAACGCGCCAGTCCCAGCCGAGCACGCGCATGCCGGGAGCCCAGGCGGCGAACAGCTCGGGTTCGTGGCTGTACTCGCGGAACGGGCTGGAGCGCTCGTCGTTGTAGGCCTGCCACCACGACTGCCCGGTGTAGGCGAAGAACACCGCCAGCCGCCCGTCGTACAGCGGCGGGGTCAGCGGGAACTTGAAACTGACCTGGAACTTGACCTCGTTGCGCTGGACCGGTTCCGTGCCGACCGTGCCCGGTTGCTCGAAGGCGTGGCTGAACGGCATCAGGTAGTTCGGCCGGTGCGGCAGCAGCGCGAAGCGTTCTCCCCACAACACGGCCTCGTCCTCGATGCGACGGCGCACCGGCGAGTCGGCCACGGGCAACGACCGCGCGACCGGCGCGACCGACAGACCCTGCGCCGTATCGCGGACGATGCCGACCGTGGCATCGCCGGCCGCGGCCGGCCGGTCCGTCTCCGGCGTAGCCGGAAGGGCCTCGGGCGACGGCGCGACGCGGTCCGGCGCCAGGCGCCGCGCATCGCGGCAACCGGCGCGGATCTCGTCGGCAGTCGCCTGCGCCGGCGCATGGCGCAGCGCGTCGAGCAGGCAACGCTCTTCGGGCGTCTGCGCCC
>DAORSF010000021.1:0-10621 GCA_035443405.1 Burkholderiaceae bacterium
AGGCGCTCGAACGCGGCCTGCACGTGTTCTGCGAGAAGCCGTTCGTGCTCGACCCGGCCGACGGCGACGAACTCGCCGGGCTCGCGGAGGCAAAGGGGCTCGTCAACCAGGTCGGTTATCACTACCGGTTCGTCGCCGCGTTCCAGGAGGTCAAGCGATTGCTCGACCTGGGGGCGATCGGCGAAGTGACCCACGTGAAGGCCGAGGCCTACGGGCCGGTCGTCCTGAAGCCGAAAGGCTCGACCTGGCGCACGCAGCGCTCGGAGGGAGGCGGCTGCCTGTACGACTACGCGGCACACCCGATCAACCTGGTCAACTGGTACTTCGGCGCCCCGAGCGGCGTCGGCGGAACGGTGCTGAGCAAGGTCTTTTCGCGCGACACCGAGGACGAGGTCTACGGGACGCTGTACTTCGACGGCGGCAAGACCGCCCAGATCTCGGTCAACTGGAGCGACGAGTCGTACCGGAAGATGAGCACGCAGCTCACGATCTGGGGAACGGCCGGCCGCATCTATGCCGATCGCCAGGAGTGCCAGGTCTACCTGCGCGAAGGCGCGACGGTGCCGGACGGCTACCGGTCCGGCTGGAACGTGCGCTATACGACCGACATGACGCCGCCAGTCTGGTTCTACGTTCGCGGCGAGGAATACTCGGCGCAGCTCGATTACTTCGTGCGTCGCGTGGCGGCGCGCGATACCGACAACGTCAATTCGTTCCGCAGCGCGACGGTTACCGACCGGGTCATCGCGTCGATGATCGCCGATGCGGAGTCGGGGCCCCGCGCCGAGCGCAGCACGCGGGCGCCGGCGGCTCGGCGGCCCTGGTGGATGTCCTGGCTACGGCCGGTCGCGGGAGTGAAATGATGGACAGGCTGCTTTTCGGGGACAACCAGTTTTTCGGCGTGAACCACATGTCCGAGGAGAAGGCGCGCGCCCAGGCGATGCGTTTCCAGGACACGCAGGCCATCCTGGAAGTGCTGGACACGGCCTACGACGAGGGCATTCGCACCTTCATGTGCACCACGCACGACCGCATCGCCGAGATCGCGTCGCACGTGCGCTCGAACCCGGCGCGTTACCGCGATTTCGTCTTCTATCCGTGCATGCCGTATGCGCACAAGTACGCCAACGCGATGACCGACTACGGGATGCTGGGTGCGATCAAGCGCTTCCTGCCCGACGAGGGCCTGCTCGACGCGGCGATGCGCGGCGGGATGTCGCTGGCCAAGAAAGACATCGAGGGCGTCACGACCCTGCTGATCGACGCAGAGATGAAGATGTTCCAGGGGCTCAAGACGCCGGTAATCTTCCTGCAGAACGTCGTCGTCGATTTCCTTCTCGGCCTCGGGTTCAAGGAGGCGTTCCGGATCTTCGCCAACCACGTCAAGGCGCGTTACGGCGCCGAGCCCGGCTTCATCACGATGAACCTGCCGATGCTGCTCGACGTGCTCGACGAAGTCGGCATCGACAACCCGATCGTCTGCGCCAATATCAACAAGATCGGTTTCCGCATGTGTGGCGGCATCGACGCGTACGAGCGCGCTCTGCGTGAGCGGCGCTTTCGCGCGGTCGCGATGTCGGTGTTCGCGTCGGGCGCGATCCCGCCCGAGGAGGCGATCAAGTGGGTTTGCGAACGGCCTCAGATCAAGTCGGTCGTGTTCGGCGCCTCGAGCCGCGGCAACATCCGCAGCACGCGGGCGCTGATGGAACGGTTCTCGCGCGAACTGATGGCAGCCTGATTGGCGTTGCAGGGAAACGACGATGGACGTGCTTCGAACAACGCCCGCCGAGGCCCTGCGCCGCCGGGCCCACGAACTGATCCCGGGCGGCGCCCACACCTACGCCAAGGGCGACGACCAGTTTCCCGAGAACGCTCCGCCCTTCATCGTGCGCGGCGACGGCTGCCATGCGTGGGACTTGGACGGCCGCGAGTACATCGAGTACGGCATGGGCCTGCGGGCGGTCACGCTCGGCCACGCCTTTGCGCCGGTCGTCGAAGCGGCGCGCCGTGAACTCGGCCACGGACTGAACTTCACGCGCCCCTCGCCGATCGAGGTCGAGGCCGCCGAGATGCTGCAGTCGCTGGTCCCGGCGGCCGAGATGGTCAAGTTCTCCAAGGACGGCTCGCACGCTGTGGACGCCGCGGTGCGGCTGGCGCGCGCCTTCACGGGTCGCGACATGGTCGCGATCTGCGGTGACCACCCGTTCTTCTCGACCAGCGACTGGTTCATCGGCACGACCGACATGAACGCCGGCATTCCCGAGGCGACCCGGCGGCTGGTGGCGAAGTTCCGCTACAACGACCTGGCGAGCCTGGAGGCGCTGTTCGCGCAGCACCCCGGGCAGGTCGCCTGCGTGGTGCTCGAGGCCGCGCGTACCGAGGAGCCGCAGCCGGGTTACCTCGAGCGGCTGAAGACCCTGGTGAACGCCAACGGCGCGCTGCTGGTGTTCGACGAGATGATCACCGGGTTTCGCTGGCACCTGCGCGGCGCGCAGCACGTCTACGGCGTGGCGCCCGACCTGAGCACTTTCGGCAAGGCGCTGGCGAACGGATTCTCGGTATCGGCGCTCGCCGGTCGCCGCGAGATCATGAAGCTCGGCGGGCTCGGCCACGATCGCGAGCGCGTCTTCCTGATGTCGACGACGCACGGCGCCGAGACGCACGGCCTCGCAGCGGCGATCGCGACGATGCGCTTCTATCGCGACCACCCGGTGATCGAGACGCTGTACGCGCGCGGTGCGCGGCTGCGCGCCGGATTCGACCAGGCCGTCGCCGACAACGGGCTGGTCGGCTACGTGGATCTCGCCAGCCGTGACTGCAACCTGCTGTTCGGCACGCGCGACGCTCAGAAGAAGCCCAGCCAGCCGTTCCGGACGCTGTTCATGCAGGAGATGGTCGCGCGCGGCGTCATCGCGCCGTCGTTCGTCGTGAGCTGGTCGCACACCGAGGCGGACATCGATCGCACCGTCGAGGCGGTCGCCGAGGCGCTGCGCGTGTACCGCCGCGCGCTGGAGGACGGCCCGGAGAAGTACCTGCGCGGCCAGCCGGTGAAGCCGGTGTTCCGGCGCTTCGCCTGAGGCCTGTTCACCCTAGCTCGACACGCCCAGCGACACGCGACCGGTTTCGGCCTCGATCTGCGCGAGCAGCGCGTGGATGAAGAGGGCCACGCCGAGGATCTCCATGCACTCCTCGAGCATCAGCAGCAGCATGTGCCCCGCCGGAAAGTCGCCGCGGTGCGACCAGCCTGGCGGCTGGCTGGCGAGGCCGTTCGCCTCCGCGCTGGCCGCCACCAGCATTTCCACGCCGACCGCGCCGCCGACGAAGCACGCGCCCGCCAGCACGAACCCGCGCCGGATGGCGGGCGACAGGTGGGCGAGGAATTTCAGGTAGGCAAGTCCGACGACCAGCGCGATCGCGAGCCCGAAGATCACCCACGGGGTGTCGAGCAGCCCGTCGGTGCGGATCGGGAGCGCGTGTCCCGCACGGTTGAGGTTTTCGTGGATCGCCGATGCCTCGTCGGCGGACATGTACAGGAATCCGATCGCCAGGACCCACCAGTGCGCGCGGAAGCGCCTGGCGTGAGTGCCACTCGACGCGGCGATCACCGCGAGCAGCGCCGAAGCGGCCAGCATCAGCGTCGATGAGAACCACGCCGGCAGCGTGCCCTCGTCTTCCATGTTGAACAGCCGGCGCAGCCCCATCTGCTCGGGATAGCCCTGCAGCTTCAGCAGGTGGGTGACGACGAAGGCGAGCGCGAGCAGCGCCGTCACGACGATCAGCGCACCGAAGACGCGGCGGCGGGGGATCGTCACTTCCGTGACGGCAATGCGGGGCGGGCTCGACATTCGTCGAATCGTATCGCGGGAGAGGCGCCTACGGGCGCCCCTGAGGGGCGCAGCCGCTACACTCCTGCGCCGTAGGCCTCGTAGTCGGCCTGAAGCTGGCCCTCGGTCCTGCCGATGCCGGCCAGCACGAACGCCAGCGCGTCGGCACTGCTCGCGACGGTGCCCGCATCGATCGCCGCGAACAGGTTCTTCAACACCGTCTGGTGGTTGATGTACAGGTAGTTCAGCAGCACGGTCGCCTGCGCTTCGGCGAGCAGCTGCTGGGAGAACCACGTTCCGCCCGGCGGGGTGCGCACGCGGGTCAGCCCGGTCAGCTCGGGCAGCGTCAGCAGCGTGCCGGCGGTCTGCGCCTGCTTGAACGCGCTGCGCTCGGGGTCGGTGAGCGCGCGCATCGTGTACGGGCCGGCGGCGAAGTCGCCGGAGCGCAACGCGATGCTCAGGCCTTCCCAGAGCCACGGCCAGGTGTAGGTCTCGGAGGTGGTGATCGCGTCCATGAACGTCTGGCTCAGCGTCGCCAGGGCGGTTGCGTTGTCGACGCTGACCGCTCCGGTAGCCGGATCGAGATTGGGCGTGACCAGGAAGGCGAAGCGCGAACCGGCGTCGGGGCAGCTGACCAGCTTGCGGCCCTCCAGCGGCACGGGCGACTGCGGAACCGCCAACGGGCAGGCGGCGATGCCCTGGTTGGCGAGAATCGCCTCGTCCCACGTGTAGTACATCTCCTCCCAGCCGGCGGGCGGCTGGGGGAAGAAGCCCACGAAGTGGTTCCACGACTTGAGCAGGTGGTCGAGCCGCGAGTCGCTGTAGGCCTGGCTGATGTCGGAGCCGACGATGAAGTTGCCGTTCTGCGAGACGAAGGGGAACATCGCCTTGTAGCTGGCGAGGTCGGTCGGTGCGTTGCGCACGTAGACGGTCATCGTCGCGGTCTTGCCTTCGACGGTGGCGGTGACGGTCGCGGTGCCGGTGGCCACCGGGGTCGCCGAGCCCGAGGCGCCGGTGGCGCCGACGGTGAGGACGGCAGTGTTGCTCGAGCTCCAGGAGATGGTGCGGTTGGTGAGCGTCGAGCCGTCGGTGCCCTTGACGAGGGCGGGGATCGACTTCGCGGCACCGACGATGGCGATGCCGTTGTCGGCCGGCAGCGTGATCGAGGCCACGGCCACCGGCGTCGGAGTCGGTGTCGGTGTCGGTGTCGGTGTCGCAGACGACGAGGAGCCGCCACCGCCGCCGCAGCCGGCCAGTGCCAGCACGGACAAACCCGCGAGCAATGCGCCTCGCATTCCGAAACGTGACCGTATCCTGTTCATTGCACTCACCTCGTGACGATGCGAAGTCCGATCGGGCGGCAGGCTTCTGCCGCGGGATCTCGCGCAGAAGATAACCTCGATGGTTCGCGATCGAGGTGAAATTCCGCATCGCTGCGGGCGCTGCGTCGCGCCCCGACCACGGTAGTGCGCACTTCCGCACGCACGGGCGCACGAGTCGGGAACCGACCCGGGGGTCTTCGGCGCCCCCGGGTCGGGACGAAGCGCTACAGCGTCGACCCGTAGGCCTTGTAGTCGGCGTCGAGCTGGCCCTCGGTCCTGCCGATGCCGGCCAGCACGAACGCCAGCGCGTCGGCACTGCTCGCGACGGTGCCCGCATCGATCGCCGCGAACAGGTTCTTCAACACCGTCTGGTGGTTGATGTACAGGTAGTTCAGCAGCACGGTCGCCTGCGCTTCGGCGAGCAGCTGCTGGGAGAACCACGTTCCGCCCGGCGGGGTGCGCACGCGGGTCAGCCCGGTCAGCTCGGGCAGCGTCAGCAGCGTGCCGGCGGTCTGCGCCTGCTTGAACGCGCTGCGCTCGGGGTCGGTGAGCGCGCGCATCGTGTACGGGCCGGCGGCGAAGTCGCCGGAGCGCAACGCGATGCTCAGGCCTTCCCAGAGCCACGGCCAGGTGTAGGTCTCGGAGGTGGTGATCGCGTCCATGAACGTCTGGCTCAGCGTCGCCAGGGCGGTTGCGTTGTCGACGCTGACCGCTCCGGTAGCCGGATCGAGATTGGGCGTGACCAGGAAGGCGAAGCGCGAACCGGCGTCGGGGCAGCTGACCAGCTTGCGGCCCTCCAGCGGCACGGGCGACTGCGGAACCGCCAACGGGCAGGCGGCGATGCCCTGGTTGGCGAGAATCGCCTCGTCCCACGTGTAGTACATCTCCTCCCAGCCGGCGGGCGGCTGGGGGAAGAAGCCCACGAAGTGGTTCCACGACTTGAGCAGGTGGTCGAGCCGCGAGTCGCTGTAGGCCTGGCTGATGTCGGAGCCGACGATGAAGTTGCCGTTCTGCGAGACGAAGGGGAACATCGCCTTGTAGCTGGCGAGGTCGGTCGGTGCGTTGCGCACGTAGACGGTCATCGTCGCGGTCTTGCCTTCGACGGTGGCGGTGACGGTCGCGGTGCCGGTGGCCACCGGGGTCGCCGAGCCCGAGGCGCCGGTGGCGCCGACGGTGAGGACGGCAGTGTTGCTCGAGCTCCAGGAGATGGTGCGGTTGGTGAGCGTCGAGCCGTCGGTGCCCTTGACGAGGGCGGGGATCGACTTCGCGGCACCGACGATGGCGATGCCGTTGTCGGCCGGCAGCGTGATCGAGGCCACGGCCACCGGCGTCGGAGTCGGTGTCGGTGTCGGTGTCGGTGTCGCAGACGACGAGGAGCCGCCACCGCCGCCGCAGCCGGCCAGTGCCAGGGCCGACAGTCCGGCCACGAGACTGCCCCGCATCCAGCGCGGCAGACGATTCGAGTTCATGTCGATCCCCTTTAGGGTAGGCCGCGCAATGGACGAAGAACGGCTGCACCCGAGGCCGTAGCGCCGCCTGTCGGGCACTCTAGGGGTGGTACGAACGCGCTGCCGTGACGCTTTCCATGAAAGCGTCACCTTTCATCGCTCTCTGAGCGCCTCGCTGGCCCGGTTCAGCGGCTTGACCAGGTACTGCAGCACGGTCTTGCGCCCGGTCAGCATCTCGACGCTGGCGGTCATGCCGGGGATGATCGGCAGCACCTGGCCGTTCGGGGTGGTGAGCGCGTTCGACGTCGTCCGCACCAGCACGCGGTAGTACGAGTTGGCCTCGTCGGCCACGTCGGCCACCGGCGTGCCGGCGCGGCGCTCGTCGCGCAGCGTGTCGGGGCTGATGTTCTCGACGGTGCCGTCGAGCCCGCCGTAGATCGCGTAGTCGTAGGCGCTGATCTTCACGACGGCCTTCTGGCCGGGGTGGATGAAGGCGACGTCGGCCGGCCGCACGTAGGCCTCGATCACCAGCGTGTCCTCGGTCGGCACGATCGTCATGATCTCCTGGCCGGCCTGCACCACGCCGCCGATGGTGCTGACCTTGATGCTCTTGACGGTGCCCTTCATCGGCGAGCGCATCTCGGTGCGCTCGGCGGCGTCGGCGCGCGCGACCAGCGTCTCGCGCGCCTGCGACAGCTCGGCCTCGAACTTGATCAGGTCGGCGGCGGCGTCGGTGCGGAACTTGTTCTGCCGGTCCGACAGCTGCAGCGCCAGGTCGTTGCGCTGGCGCTTCAGGCGCAGCAGCTCGACCTCGGAGACGAGGCCGCGCCCCACCATCGGCTCGGTGATCTCGATCTCGCGGTCGAGCAGCGTCATGCCGCGGCGCAGCGCGTCGACGCTGTCGTCGAGCGCGCGGCGTCGCGCGTTGAACGCCTCGGTCTCGCGGCGGATCAGCGCGGGCGATGCACGCGCCTCGGCCGGGAACTCGGGCTTGCCGCCGTAGGCTTCGGCGCGTGCGCGCGCGGCCGCCGCGGCCAGCGCGTGCGTCTTGGCCTGCAGCTCGCGCAGCAGCGCGGTCGCGCGCGTGTCGTCGACGCGCAGCAGCAGCTGGTCCTTCTCGACGCTGTCGCCTTCGCGGACCAGCATCTCGGTGAGCACGCCGGGGTCCAGGAGCTGGATCACCTGCTCCTTGCTCGACGGCACGACGCGGCCTTGCCCGCGCGTGACTTCCTCGAGCTCGGACGCCGCGGCCCACCAGACGAAGCCGCCGACGACCGCGACCATCAGCGCGATCGACATGAACACGAGCCAGGGCCGCTCGCCGCCCCTGAGCGCGTCGCGGCTCACGACGAGGCCTCCATCGCCGGCACCGTGATCCCCTTCTGCAGCTGCTCGACGACGCGGGCGCGCGGCCCGTCGACGACGATGCGGCCCTGCTCGACCACGACGATGCGGTCGACGATCTCGAGCACCTGCGGGCGATGGGTGACGATCACCAGCGTGCGCTCGCGCCCGTTGCGCGCCCACTGCGCGACCGAGCGCAGGATCTGCTGCTCGGTGCCTGGATCCAGCCCGCTGGTGGGCTCGTCGAGCAGCGCCACTGCCGGGTCGCGCAGCGCCATGCGCGCCAGGCACACCAGCCGCTTCTGTCCGCCGGAGAGACCGAGGCCGTCCTCGCCCAGCGGCATGTCGATGCCGCGCGGGTGCTGCGCGATGAAGCGGTCGAGGCCGAACTGGCGCAGCACCTCGACCAGCCTGTCGTCGTCGCGCTCGCGGTCGCTGCGCGCCATGTCGAGGTTCTCGCGCAGCGTGCCCAGGAACAGCCGCGCGTCCTGCGGCAGCAGCCCGACCTTCGCGCGCAGGTCGGCCGGGTCGATCTGGCGCAGGTCGATGCCGTCGAGCGTGACGAGGCCGGCGGCCGGCGCGTACAGGCCCGCGGCCAGCCGCAGCAGCGTCGACTTGCCGCTGCCGGTGCGCCCCAGGATCGCGACCTTCTCGCCGGCACGGATCGACAGGTTCAGGCCGCGGAACAGCGTGCTGCCCTGCGGGTCGTGGCTGAAGTCGACGCCCGAGAACGCGACGTCGCCGCGCACCGACTGCAGGCTCAGGTAGCTGCGCTCGGGGTCGCGCTCCGAGGTCTTGTCGATCAGCGCCTGCAGCCCGTCGAAGGCGGTGCGCGCCTGCTGCAGCCGCACCGCCAGCGCCGCCACCTGCCCGAGCGGCGCGATCGCGCGCCCGCACAGGATCACCGCGCCGATCAGGCCGCCCATCGACAGCCGTGCGTCGTGGATCAGGTAGACGCCGATCACCACCGTCGCGACCGTGGCCAGCTGCTGCATCGTCGAGGTCGCGTTGATCACCAGGTTGGACAGGTTGCGCGCCTTCATCGACGCCAGCGCGACCGTCTCGGTGAACCACTCCCAGCGCTGCTGCGCGTGCGCCTGTGCGTTGTTGACCTTCAGCGTCTCGAGCCCCTCGACGGTCTCGACCGCGAGGCCCTGGCGCTGCGAGCCTTCCTTCATCGAGTCGCGGATGCTGCGCGCCAGCGGCGCCTGCACCAGCGCGCCGACGACGAGCACCACCGCGATCGCCACCAGCGGCACGATCGCGAGCGGCGGCGCGATCGCGGCAATCACGACGACGAAGAGCAGGAAGAACGGCAGGTCGATCAGCGCGGTCAGCGTCGCCGACGTCAGCACCTCGCGGATCGCCTCGAAGTCGCGCAGGTTGCTGACGAACGCGCCCGAAGACGCGGGCTTCTGGATCAGCTGGATGCCGAGCAGCCGCTGGAAGAGCCCGGCGCTGATCTCCAGGTCCGCGCGCTTGCCCGCGGTGTCGACCAGCCAGCCGCGCAGCATGCGCGCGGCGAAATCGAAGACCAGTGCGCCGACGGTGCCGATCGTCAGCACCCACAGGGTTTCGTAGGTGCGGTTCGGCACGACGCGGTCGTAGACGTTCATCACGTACAGCGACACGGCGATCGACAGCACGTTGACCAGCAGTGTCGCCAGCGCGACGTGCGCGTAGTAGGGGCGCAGGCCCCACAGCACGCGCCAGAACCAGGCGCGCGCGTTGCGCCGCGCGGGGATCTCGGAGCGCATGTCCGGTGCGGGCCGCGGGGTCAGCTTGAAGAAGTGGCCGCCGTAGGCGCGCTCGAGATCCGCCGAGAGCAACTCGTCGGCGCCCGAGACGACGCGGTAGCGGTCGCCTTCGAGCGCGGCCAGCGCGGGCAGGCCGGCCCGTTCGAGCTGCGCCAGGCTGCCTTCGGCGCGCGCCAGCTCGAGGCCGCCGGCCGCCAGCGCGCTGCGCAGCGATTCGAGATTCAGGCGGCCGTCGCGGTCGCGCGTGCACTGCGCCTGCAGCGCCGTTGGCGACAGCGGACGCCCGCCGAGGCGTGCGAGCTGGGCCACCCCCTGCAGCAGGTCGGCAGAGGGGGCGTTCATGGTGAATTCCGGTCGAAGAGAATCGCGAGTCGGCCCAATGCGTATTCCATCCGGTAGCGTGCGAGCGACTTGTCGACGCGCGAGGCCTCGAAGGTGACCTCGGCGTTCGACAGTTCGGAGAAGGCGTTGAGCAGGTCCAGCAGGTTACGCCGGCCGATCCGGAACTGCTCGCGGTAGACGTCGACCAGTTCCTCGGCCAGGCCGATCTGGCCCTGCGAGACCGATTCGCGGCGCTGCGCGGCGCGGAAGTCCTGCAGGGCCGAGCGCTGGCGCTCCTCGATCAGCCGCTCCTGCTCGGCGAGGCGCGCACGCGCGCCGGCCAGCGACGCGTACGCGGCTCGTTCCGCGGCGTCGCGGCCGAGGTCGAACGCGGGCCACGTGACCACCAGCTGCGTCGCGCTATCCTTGCCGACCGTCGACTCGACATCGACGCGCGGCTTGCGCTCGGCGCGGGTGACCCGGGTGTCGGCCTCGGCGACCTGCACCTCGCGCTGCGCGGCTTCCACCGTCGGGTGGCCGACCAGCGCGATCGGCGCCGCGCCGGGCGCCGGCTCGGGCAGCGGGGGCGGCAGGCTCAGCTCGGC
>DAORSF010000021.1:10721-12456 GCA_035443405.1 Burkholderiaceae bacterium
TCGGCGCCGCGCCGGGCGCCGGCTCGGGCAGCGGGGGCGGCAGGCTCAGCTCGGCGACCGGGATCGGCGTCGGGTAGAAGCGGGCGAGCGATTCGCGCGCCGACGCGATCTCGGCTTCGCGCTCGGCGATCTGCAGGCGCACCTGCTCGAGCCGGGTGCGCGCCTGCACGAGGTCGTAGCGCCGGCCGACGTCGATCGACGCGATCGCCTCGAAGTCCTTCACCAGCGTTTCGTGGCGCTGGAGGTTGCGCTGCGTGGCCTCGAGCGTGCGCGCGCCGCGCAGCACCCGCAGGTAGGATTGCGCCGCCTCGAAGGCGACGTCCTCGCGCGTCTCGAGTTCGCGGCTCGCCAGCGCGCCTTCGCGCAGGCCCTCGCGCTCGATCGTCGCGTCGATCGCGCCCGAGGCCCAGACGTTGACGCGCAGCCGGGGCTGCGCGAGGTTGCGCGCCGTGCCGGCGAGCCGTCGCGTGCCGAGCAGGTCGACGGTCGGGTAGTGCAGCGAGCGGGCCCGCTCGGTGTCGAACTGCGCCACGCTGCGGTTGGACTGCGCCACCAGGATCGCCGGGTAGGTGGCGAGCGCGCTGCGCACGACGTCGGCGAGCGAGGCGGCCGATGCCGGGCTCAACGGGGAAAGCAGGATGGCGAGGACGAAGGCTGGTAGCCGCATCTGTGGTGGTCGGCGACGGCACGCCCGACAGGCTAGCCGCCCGCGCGGCCGCAGGCTGCGCCGCCGGCATTATCGGCTGAGGCGGCCCGATGCCCGGTTTCGGGCGATGTTATCAGGTTGCATGAACGCGACAGCCGGCAGCCGCGGGGGCACCGGAAGGCTCGACGCCGTGTCAGATCACGACGATCGAGTAGTTCAGCGACAGCGGCGCGACGTTGCCGGCCGTGTCGACGACGTCGGCGGTGTACGTGTAGGTGTTGCCGCGTGCGAGGGTGCCGTCCGTGAACGAGAAGTCGTCGTCGCGCCGTTCGAACTCCCTCACCAGGACCGGGCTGGAGGAACCGGTCGCGCGGTAGATGCGCAGCACGTCGCCGCCCGAAAGCACCGAGTCGAGCCTCAGCGTGAGCTCCGGACGGGTGTCGTTGGTGGTGCCGCCGTCCGCGACGGGGCCACGGTCCGGGCGCACGTCGTCTTCGACCTCGAAGTCGCGCAGCGTGTACGACGGCGCCGCGGTGTCCACCCGGATCGTGTAGCTGCTGCCGGTGACCCCCCGGTTCCCGGCGCCGTCGACGACGCGCGCTGTGTAGGAATACGACGCGTTCGACAATCCGGAGTCCGCGAAACTCCAGCTGGTGCCGGAAACGGTCGCGAATCCCGCCGACTGGCCGTTGCGCAGCACCTCGACGGTCTCGCCGGCCGCCAGCGACGCCGACAGCGTGCCCGAGATCGTCGGCGACGCGTCGTTGGTGAGACCGTTGCCGGGAACCAGGCCGGTGAACAGCGCCGCGTCGTCGGTCACTGCGGTGACGCGCGCGGTCGCGGCCGGCGCCGTGCGATCGACCGTCACCTGGAACGCCGGGCTCGATGCGCCCTCGTTGCCGGCAAGGTCGACGATGCGCGCGACGATGCCGAAGCTGCCGTCGCCCTGTGCGCCGATCGTCGCGGCCGAAACGTTCACGGTGGCGACGTTGCCGCCGATCTCGGTGCCGGTGATCGTGTGCGTCACGGTCGCACCGCCCCACTGCAGGACGATCCGGTCGCCGGCGACGGCGCCGGTCCCGCCGAGGC
>DAORSF010000022.1:0-12397 GCA_035443405.1 Burkholderiaceae bacterium
TCGGGCTGCTGCGCGTGATGTTCGATCCGCGCATCACGCTCGGCCAGCAGGTGTCCGCGCAGCTGGAGCAGCACTTCGGCGACAAGGTGTTCCGCACGGTCATCCCGCGCAACGTCCGGCTGGCCGAGGCGCCCAGCTATGGCTTGCCCGGCCTGGTCTTCGACCCGCAGGCCAAGGGCGCGCGCGCTTACCTGGAATTCGGCGCCGAATTGATCGAGCGTGTGCGCACGATCGACGAGGCCCGTCGCGCCGCCCGCCGACCCCAACACGAGGACGACCGAACGAGATGAGCAAGCCCCGTCCCAAAGGCCTCGGGCGCGGCCTCGAAGCGCTGCTCGGCGGACACGACGACAAACGTGCCCCGCGCCAGGGCGAGGAGATCACCGTGCTCGCGGTGGCCGACCTGCAGCCGGGCCGATACCAGCCGCGCACGCGGATGGACGAGTCGTCGCTTCAGGACCTGGCCGCCTCGATCCGCACCTACGGGGTCATGGCGCCCATCGTCGTCCGCCCCGTTGGGGGCGGGCGCTGGGAGATCATCGCCGGGGAGCGCCGGTACCGGGCCGCGCAGATCGCGGGCCTGTCCGAAGTGCCGGTCGTCGTGCGCGAGGTTCCCGACGAGCAGGCGCTCGCGATGGCGCTGATCGAGAACATCCAGCGCGAGGACCTGAACCCGCTCGAACAGGCCCAGGCGATCCGCAAACTGATCGACGAGTTCGGCTACTCGCACGAGCGCGCCGCCGACGCGGTCGGGCGATCGCGCAGCGCGACGTCCAACCTGCTGCGCTTGCTCAACCTTGCCGAGCCGGTGCAGACCATGCTGCTGGCCGGCGACCTCGACATGGGCCACGCCCGGGCGCTGCTGGCGGTCGACCGTGCCAGCCAGATCATGCTCGGCAACCGGATCGTGCAGAAGCGACTGTCGGTACGCGAGGCCGAAAAGCTGGTCGCCCGCCAATTGCAGGAACTGGAAGGCGCTGCGGCCGGGCGGCGTGCCGGAAGCCGCCGCGTCCCCGCCGCCGACCGCGACCTGCTTCGCACGCAGGAGCGCCTGTCCGACCTGCTCGGCACGACGGTTGCGCTGAAGATGTCGTCGCGCGGCAAGGGCCGGATCGTCATCGACTTCTCCGACCTCGAGCAGTTCGACGGCCTGCTGCAACGCATGCGGCTTTCGCTGCAGGACGACTAGGGGTCCGTCGGGTTGGATCGATCCCGCGCTGCGGCACCGGGATTGTTGCGCCGCAACCAGAACTCCGGGCCGAGTTGACGCGGGTCAACGCGATTCGCGAAAACCCTATTTATCTTGGGGGAAATCGCATCGCAGGGTGACTTCGTGAGCACACGCCCCGCCCCGGTCCGCCTCGCGGGCCCGCCTCCGGCGCCAGCCGCAAGAGGCGTTTGCGATGCCCGGCACGCACGCCCCTCATGAAGATCGTAAGCCTGCTGCTCAGCGTGCACCGCGAGCGGTTGTCCGAGGTTCGCGTACGACTTTCCGCGATGCCCGGCGTGCAGGTGCACGGCGAGGCCGCCGACTCGAAGCTGGTGGTGACGATCGAGGACGCCCGGGGCGGCGACCTGATGCCGCAGGTGCTGGCCGCCCAGGGCCTGCCGGGCGTGCTGGCTGCCACGCTGACCTACGAGTACTGCGACGACGAAACGATTTCGCTGGAGAAACGGTCATGAAGATGAACCGACGCGACTTCCTCCGTGCCAACGCCGTGGCGGCCGCTGTCACCGCGGCGAACGCGCAACTGCCCGCCGCGGCGCAGGCCGCGCGCCAGGCCGCCGACGCCCGGCCAGCGACTGCCGCCGACGGCCGGGACATCCAGTGGGACAAGGGCGTCTGCCGCTTCTGCGGCACCGGTTGCGCGGTGCTGGTCGGCGTGCAGAACGGACGCGTGGTCGCGACCCAGGGCGACCCGGACTCGGCGGTCAACCGCGGGCTGAACTGCATCAAGGGCTACTTCCTGTCGAAGATCATGTACGGCGCCGACCGGATCAAGACGCCGTTGCTTCGCAAGAAGGACGGCAGGTACGACAAGAACGGCGAGTTCACGGCGGTCTCGTGGAGCGAGGCCTTCGACGTGATGGCGCAGAAGTGGAAGGAAGCCATCGCGAAGCACGGCCCGAACTCGGTGGCGATGTTCGGCTCGGGCCAGTGGACGATCTGGGAGGGCTACGCGGCAGCGAAGCTCTACAAGGCGGGCTTCCGGACCAACAACCTCGACCCGAACGCGCGCCATTGCATGGCCTCGGCGGTCGCCGGGTTCATGCGCACCTTCGGCATCGACGAGCCGATGGGCTGCTACGACGACATCGAGCGCGGCGACGCCTTCGTGCTGTGGGGCGCGAACATGGCCGAGATGCACCCGATCCTGTGGTCGCGCATCACCGACCGCAGGCTCACGCATCCCGGCTGCAAGGTGGTCGTGCTGTCGACCTTCGAGCACCGGTCGTTCGAGCTCGCCGACACCGGCATCATCTTCACGCCGCAGACCGACCTGGCGATCCTGAACTACATCTGCCACCACATCATCGCCAGCGGCAAGGTCGACCAGGAGTTCGTGAAGAAGAACGTCAATTTCAAGAAGAGTGTCACCGACATCGGCTACGGCCTGCGACCGAACCACCCGCTCGAGAAGGAGGCCGGCAACAACGGCTACCCGGGCTCCGACGGCAAGCCGAAGGGCGACACCGGCAAGTCCGAACCGATCACCTTCGACGAGTTCAGGAAGTTCGTCGCCGAGTACACGCTCGAGAAGACCTCGAAGCTGACCGGCGTGCCGCAGGACAAGCTCAAGGCGCTGGCCGAGCTCTACGCCGACCCGAAGGTCAAGGTCGTGTCGTACTGGACGATGGGCTTCAACCAGCACACGCGCGGCACGTGGGTCAACAACATGATCTACAACGTGCACCTGCTGACGGGCAAGATCTCCGAACCGGGCAACGGCCCGTTCTCGCTGACCGGCCAGCCGTCGGCCTGCGGCACCGCGCGCGAAGTCGGCACCTTCGCTCATCGACTGCCGGCCGACATGGTGGTGACCAACCCGCAGCACCGCGCAGCCACCGAAGCGATCTGGCAGCTGCCCGAGGGCACGCTGCCGGGCGCGATCGGCCTGCACGCCGTCGCGCAGAGCCGCGCGCTGAAAGACGGCCGGCTCAAGTGCTACTGGACGATGACCACCAACAACATGCAGGCGGGGCCGAACGTCGCCGGCGAGATCCATCCGGGCTGGCGCAATCCCGAGGCCTTCGTGGTCGTGTCCGATGCCTACCCCACCGTTTCGGCGCTGTCGGCCGACCTGATCCTGCCGGCCGCGATGTGGGTCGAGAAGGAGGGCGCCTACGGCAATGCGGAACGTCGCACGCAGTTCTGGCGGCAGATGGTCAAGGCGCCGGGCGAGTCGCGTTCCGACCTGTGGCAGCTGATGGAGTTCTCGCGACGCTTCAAGGTCGACGAAGTCTGGCCGGCCGAACTGATCGCGAAGAAGCCCGACCTGAAAGGCAAGACGCTGTACGACGTGCTGTTCGCCAACGGCGTGGTCGACAAGTTCCCGGTCGCCGACGTTGCGCGCGTCAGCGAGCACACGGTGAAGAACTACGCCAACGACGAATCGACCGCCTTCGGCTACTACGTGCAGAAGGGACTGTTCGAAGAGTACGCGCAGTTCGGCCGCGGGCACGCGCACGACCTCGCGCCGTTCGACCTGTACCACAAGGCGCGCGGGCTGCGCTGGCCGGTCGTCGACGGCAAGGAGACGCTGTGGCGTTTCCGCGAGGGCTTCGACCCCTACGTCAAGGCGGGCGAGGGCGTGAAATTCTACGGCCACAAGGACAACCGCGCGGTGATCTTCGCGCTGCCCTACCAGCCGGCCGCCGAGGCGCCGGACAAGGACTACGACCTGTGGCTGTGCACCGGCCGCGTGCTCGAGCACTGGCACACCGGCACGATGACGCGACGCGTCGCCGAGCTGCACCGCTCGGTGCCCGAGGCGGTGGTGTTCATGCACCCGGACGACGCCAGGGCGCGCGGCCTGCAACGCGGCATGCTGTGCAAGGTGCAGTCGCGCCGCGGCGAGATGGCGGCACGCGTCGAGACGCGCGGCCGCAACAAGCCGCCTGTCGGGTTGATCTTCGTGCCCTTCTTCGACGAGTCGAAGCTGGTCAACAAGCTGACGCTCGACGCGACTTGCCCGATCTCGAAGGAGACCGATTTCAAGAAGTGCGCGGTCAAGGTGGTGCGCGCCTGACGCACTGCCGGACGAGTGCGCCGACTGCCATGAGCGACCAGGCCAAGCCCGTCGACCGCAGGCGTTTCCTGCGCGACGCCGCCGGCGCTGCCGGCGGGGCCTGCCTGCTTGCGCTCGCCGCAGGACTCCATGCGAAGCAGACTGCCGCGCGGCCGGCCGGCGCCGTGCGCCCGCCCGGTGCGCTCGACGAGCGCGACTTCCTCGGCGCCTGCCTGCGCTGCGGGCTGTGCGTGCGCGACTGCCCGTACGGTACGTTGAAGCTGGGCCGGCTCGGCGACGGCGTGGTCACCGGCACGCCGTACTTCGAGCCGCGCAAGGTGCCGTGCGAGATGTGCGAGGACATCCCGTGCGTGAAGGCCTGCCCGACCGGGGCGCTCGATCACGCGCTGACCGACATCGGCAAGGCGAAGATGGGCGTCGCGGTGCTGGTCGACCAGGAGAACTGCCTGAACTTCCTCGGCCTGCGCTGTGACGTCTGCTACCGCGTGTGCCCCGTGATCGACGAGGCGATCACGCTGGATCAGCGCCACAACCCCCGTTCGGATCGCCACGCGATGCTGATTCCGACCGTTCACGCCGACGCCTGCACCGGCTGCGGCAAGTGCGAGAAGTCGTGCGTGCTCGAGGAAGCGGCGATCAAGGTGTTGCCGCTGGCGCTGGCCCGCGGCAGGGGCGGCGCGCATTACCGCAAGGGCTGGGAAGAAAAGAGCAAGGCCGGGGGCTCGCTGATCCCCGAGCAGATCGAGTTGCCGATCCGCGGACTGGAGGCCGGCAAGTGAAGGCCGTGCGCGCAGGCGCAGGTGCATCCGCAGCCGCGGCTGCATCCGCAACGGCATCCGCGGCCGCGGCGCCGATGCGGCCGGGTGCGCCGGTGGCGCCCGCGCGGGCGCCGGCGTCGATGCCCGGGCGCGAGGCGGTCAGGGTCAAGGGCCGCTGGCGCGCGAACCGCTGGCTGTGGCTGCGCCGGCTGGTGCAGGCGTCGATCCTCGCGCTGTTCCTCGCGGGTCCGTGGGCCGGGCTGTGGATCGTCGAGGGCAACCTGTCGTCGAGCCTCACGCTCGGCGTGCTGCCGCTGACCGATCCGTTCGTGCTGCTGCAGACGATGGCCGCGCGCAACTGGCCCGAACTCAGCGCGCTGGTGGGCGTGGCGATCGTGCTGTTCGCGTACCTGCTGCTCGGCGGCCGCTCGTTCTGCGCCTGGGTTTGCCCGATGAACGCCGTCACCGACGGCGCCGGATGGCTGCGGCGCAGGCTCGGACTGCGCGGCGCGCGCGCGCCGTCGCGCGACCTTCGGCTCTGGCTGCTGGCGGGCACCTTGCTGGCGGCCGGTGCGACCGGCATGGCCGCCTGGGAGTGGATCAATCCGGTGCCGATGCTCCACCGTGGCATCGTCTTCGGCTTCGGCCTTGGGTGGGCGGTCGTGCTGGCCGTGTTTCTCTACGACACCTTCGTCGCGCGGCACGGCTGGTGCGGGCACGTGTGTCCGCAGGGTGCCTTATACGGGCTGCTCGGCCGCGCGTCGGTGATGCGCGTGTCGGCGCACCGGCGCGGCCAGTGCAACGACTGCGGCGATTGCCTGGTCGTCTGCCCCGAGACCCATGTGATCGCGCCGGCGCTCAAGGGCGGCGGCGGCCCGGTGATCGCGTCGGGCGACTGCACGAACTGCGGGCGCTGCATCGACGTCTGCAGTCGCGACGTGTTCCGGTTCACGACACGCTTTGATCCGAGGAGTGAATGATGAGGCATTCCGCACGATGGGTGCTGGCCCTGCTGGCCGGGGCGTACCTGGCGGCGATCGGGCCGGTCGAAGCCCAGCAGGGCAATGCGCAGCCGGCGGGCGCGGTCAAGGCACTGCGCGACGTGCCGGTGGGCGCCGCCGAGCAGGGCGGCGCGGGCGACGCGTTCAGGGTCGAACGCGACAGCGCGGCGTTGCCGCGTGACTTCGTCCAGCAGCCGCCGCTGATTCCGCACACGGTCCGCGGCTACGACATCACGGTCAACTTCAACAAGTGCATGGATTGCCACGCGTGGTCGCGGGCGCGCGAGACCGGCGCCACCAAGATCTCGCTGACGCACTTCCGCGACCGCGACGGCAAGGAGTTGCCCAACGTCGCCCCTCGGCGCTACTTCTGCATGCAGTGCCACGTCCCGCAGACCGAAGCGAAGCCGCTGGTCGACAACACCTTCCGGCCGGCCACCGGCCTGAAGTAGCCGCGACGACGAAGACGGGACGCAAGGGCGCAACGACGCAAGGACGCCGAGGACGACATGGACGACATGGACGACAAGAACGAAGCGGCCAAGGGGCCCGTCAAGCGCAGCCTGTGGGCGCGGCTCGCGCCCGTGGTCTTCGGCGTGGGAGGCGTCGGCTTCATCGCCGGGATCCTGTTCTGGGGCGGCTTCAACTGGAGCCTCGAACTCACCAACACCGAGCAGTTCTGCATCTCGTGCCACGAGATGCGCGAGAACGTCTACAAGGAGTACCGCAACACCGTCCACTACAGCAACCGCACCGGCGTGCGCGCGACCTGCCCCGATTGCCACGTGCCCAGGGAGTGGGGCTACAAGATGGTCCGCAAGATCCAGGCGTCCAACGAGCTGTGGCACAAGATGCTCGGCACGATCGACACGCCGGAGAAGTTCAACGCCAAGCGCCTCGAGCTTGCCAAGCACGAGTGGGACCGGATGAAGCGCACCGACTCGCGCGAGTGCCGCAACTGCCACCACTACGACTCGTTCGACTACGGCGAGCAGGGACGGCGCGCTGCGAACCTGCACCAGCAGGGGCTGTCCGAAGGCAAGACCTGCATCGACTGCCACAAGGGGATCGCGCACGCGCTGCCGCCGATCGAGCAGGGCGTCGGCGTCGACAAGCGGGGCGCCACGCCGCAGGAGTTCCACCCGCCGGCGAAGGCCGATGGCCGCAGCGGCGACGCCGGTCCTGCGCCGGTGCTGCAACAGCGCTGAGAACGGTTCAGATTCCGCGCGGCTTGCGCAGGAAGTCCGCGCGATCGATCGAGCGCACCGGCACCTCGCGCAGGTCGCCGTCCTTGAGCACGCGCAGCGGAACGGTCACGCCCGCCGGGCCGAGCTTCCAGATCCGCCGGTAGAAGTCGGCCTGGCCGGCGACCTTGTCCGCGCCGACGCCGACGATGATGTCGCCGGCCTCGAGCCCGGCAGTGTCGGCCGGCCCGTCGCGCGTCACGCGCACCACCATCAGGTGTCCGCGCACCTGTTCGGTCGCGAGCCCCAGCCACGGATTCGCACCCTCGGCACGCCGGCCCCGCGCCAGAAGGTCCGCGAGGATCGGCTTCAGCAGGTTCACCGGCACGAACAGGTTGCCCGGCACGCCCGGGCGGTCGGCGGCTGCGTCGTTGACGATCAGCGACCCGATGCCGACCAGCCTGCCGTCGCCGTCGATCAGCGCCGCGCCGCTCCAGTTGTTGACCGGCGGGAACGTGAAGATCGGCCGCTCGAGCAGGTACTCCCAGCTGCCGGCGAACGGCTTGCGCGACAGCACGAGCAGCTCGGTGGCTTCCGCTTCGCCGTGTCCGAGCGTCAGCAGCCTCTGCCGCTCGGCGACCCGGTCCGAATCGCCCAGTTCGAGCGCCTGCCCGGTCAGCGGCACCACCGTGCGCAGCAGCCCGAAGCCGGTCTCGTGGTCGTAGCCGACGACGTTGCCCGGCGCGCGCCGGCCGTCGGCGGTCACCACGGTGACCTGCTCGGCCTCGACCACGAGGTAGCCGATCGTCAGCACCGTGCGGGCGTCGAGAATCACCCCCGAACCGCTGCGATTCGCGCCGAGGGCCTGCACGGTCTGCCCGTCGGGCACGATCTCCGCCTCGACGCGCACCACGGCGTCGTTGTAGCGGGCCAGGTCGGCCGACGCCCGTGCGCTCGCGAAGACGCCCAGCCAGGCCGCGAGCAGCACGGCGAAACGGACCACAAGACTCCGCGAAAGGCAATCACTGCGCATCGTGAGTCTCCGTCGCGTTGATCGAGATCATTCTTTCACCGCGATTGCGTGCCGTCGAGCGGTGGCAGCGCGAAACCCGATGTTGCGCCGCAACAGGTCGTTTGACCCTCCTTTGACCGGACGCTAGAATCCTGCGTCTTTGCCCATTGCGGGCCACTGGCGCCGCCGATACGCTCGAAACATGTTGGCTGCCATTGGACTGCAGATCGCCGCCGTTGCCGTCCTGGCACTCGTTGCCGGGCTGGCGACAGGCATGGACAGCGCCCGGTTCCTGTTGCTGGGCGGCGCCGTGGCGATCGTCCCGAATGCGTTGTTCGCGCTGCGCTTGGCGCTGCACCGGAAGCGGACGCCGGAATCCTACCCGGTGGTCTTCTTCCTGGGCGAGTTTGCCAAGCTCGGCCTCACGGTCGGCCTTCTGGCCTTGATCGTGAAGTCGGTGCCGGACATCCGGTGGCTTCCGCTGCTGATCGGGATGATCGTCGCGTTGAAGGCGCCGCTGTTCGCACTGGCTTTCGTGCGCTCCCTGCCCGAGGCGAAAGGCAATTCGCTTTGATGAAGTCCTGACCAACCGCCAACGCGACAGAATCGGGAAACCATGGCCGCCGGCTCCAGCGCACCGACCGCTTCCGAATACATCGTCCACCACCTGGCGCACCTGAATTCATCCGGCGCCGCCCAGAAGAACATCGTCGATTTCTCGATCGTCAACTGGGACACCATCTTCTATTCGGTGCTCACTGCGGCCATCACCGGCTGGCTGATGTACCGGGCGGCGCGCAAGGTGCACGCCGGCGTGCCCAACCGCTTCGTCGGCGCGATCGAATCGCTGGTCGAGTTCGTCCACGAACAGGCCCGCTCGATCGTCAAGGGCGACCTGAGCTACATCGCGCCGCTGGCGCTGGCGTCGTTCGTCTGGATCTTCCTGATGAACGCGATCGACCTGATCCCGGTCGACCTGTTCCCGCGCATCGGCGAGCTGTTCGGCCTGCACTACATGCGCGCGGTGCCCACTGCCGACCTCAACGGCACGCTGTCGCTGTCGATCGTCGTGCTGGCGTCGTCGATCTACTACGGCATCAAGATCAAGGGCGGCGGCGGCTTCGTGCACGAACTGTTCACCGCACCGTTCGGCGCCAAGTGGTTCCTCGCACCGTTCAACCTGCTGTTGCAGATCATCGAGTACGCGGCCAAGACCGTCTCGCTCGGCATGCGGTTGTTCGGCAACATGTTCGCCGGCGAGCTCGTGTTCATGCTGATCGCGCTGCTCGGCGGCACCGCGCTGTGGTGGGGCATGGGGCTGCACTTCATCACCGGCCTGGGCTGGGCGATCTTCCACATCCTGATCATCACGCTGCAGGCCTTCATCTTCATGATGCTCACGCTGGTCTACATCGGCCAGGCGCACGAGCACCACTGATCGCGTCCCTTTTCAACCAGATCTTCACAACTCGCTTCGTGCGCATTTCACCAGGAGTCGGACAATCATGACCAACGTTGCTCTCGTCGCCATCGCCTGCGGATTGATCATCGGCCTGGGCGCCCTCGGTGCCTGCGTCGGCATCGGCATGATGGGCGGCAAGTACATCGAAGGCGCGGCGCGCCAGCCCGAGCTGATGGACAAGCTGCAGACCAAGATGTTCCTGCTGGCCGGCCTGATCGACGCGGCGTTCCTGATCGGCGTCGGCATCGCGATGATGTTCGCGTTCGCCAACCCGTTCCAGGGCTGAGCCACGCCGACCTCCGCGGGGCCGCGGTGTCGCCGCCGGGGCCAGCGGGCCGTTCCAGTCAGTTGACACTCCGATAGAAGGGGGCAAAGCGTGTATCTCAACGCGACGCTCATCGTCCAGATCATCGTCTTCCTGGCGCTGTGGTGGTTCACCGCCCGGTTCGTCTGGCCGCCGATCACCAAGGCGCTCGACGAGCGCTCGAAGAAGATCGCCGACGGGCTGGCCGCCGCCGACAAGGCGCGCGCCGACCTCGTCGCTGCCGAGCGCCGGGTCGAGCAGGAGCTGCAGCAGGCCCGCGCAGGCGCGGCCGAAGTGCGATCCGGCGCCGAGAAGCAGGCTGCCGGCATCGTCGAGAAGGCCCGCGCGGAGGCCGCTGCGATCGTCGCTGCCGCCCGCAAGTCGGCGGAAGACGAGGCCGTGCTCGCCGCGCAGAAGGCGCGCGACCAGCTGCGCGACCAGGTCGCGCAACTCGCGGTGGCCGGCGCCGAGCGCATCCTGCGCAAGGAAGTCGACGCGGCGAAGCATGCCGACCTGCTGGCCAACCTGAAGAACGAGCTGAAGTAAGACCATGGCCGAGTCGCTGACGATCGCCCGGCCGTACGCCGAAGCCGCCTTCAAGCTGGCGCGCGAGCAGAACGCGCTGCCGTCGTGGTCCGACGCGCTGTCGCGGCTGGCCGTCGTGGCCGGCACCGACGTGGCGCGAGAGCTCATCGGCAACCCGCAGCTGTCGAATGCGCAGGTCGCCGGCGTCGTGGCCGATGCCGCCGGGCAGCTCGGCGCCGAGCAGAAGAACTTCGTGCAGGTGCTGGCCGACAACGAGCGGCTCGCGGTACTGCCCGAGATCTCGACGTTGTTCGACGAGTTGCGCAACGAGCACGAGGGCGTGCTCGACGCGCAGATCAGCTCGGCCTACCCGCTGGTCGAGCAGCAGGTCGACGACATCGTCGCGACGCTGAAGCAGAAGTACGGCAAGCAGATCAAGGCCACGGTCCACGTCGATGCCGACCTCATCGGCGGCGTGGCGATCCGGATCGGCGACGAGGTGATCGACGCCTCGGTGCGCGGCAAGCTGGCCCAGATGGCCGGCGCGTTGAAGCTTTAAGGAATACGGGGAACCCCATGCAACTGAATCCGGCTGAGATCAGCGAACTCCTCAAGAGCAAGATCCAGAACCTGAACGTCGCGGCCGACACGCGCAACCAGGGGACGGTCGTCACCGTCACCGACGGGATCTGCCGCGTCCACGGCCTGTCCGACGTGATGCAGGGCGAGATGATCGAGTTCCCCGCCGCGCCCGGCGGCGCCGCCACCTTCGGCCTGGCGCTGAACCTCGAGCGTGACTCGGTCGGCGCGGTGGTGCTGGGCTCGTACGAGCACATCTCCGAGGGCATGACGGTCAAGGCGACCGGGCGCATCCTCGAAGTGCCGGTCGGTCCCGAGCTGATCGGCCGCGTCGTCGACGCGCTCGGCCAGCCGATCGACGGCAAGGGCCCGATCAACGCGAAGATGTCCGACGTCATCGAGAAGGTTGCGCCCGGCGTGATCGCCCGCAAGTCGGTGTCGCAGCCGGTGCAGACGGGCCTCAAGTCGGTCGACGCGATGGTGCCGATCGGCCGCGGCCAGCGCGAGCTGATCATCGGCGACCGCCAGACCGGCAAGACCGCGGTGGCGATCGACACGATCATCAACCAGAAGGGCAAGGACCTGGTCTGCGTCTACGTCGCGATCGGCCAGAAGGCCTCGACCATCGCCAACGTGGTGCGCAAGCTCGAGGAAACCGGCGCGATGGAATACACCATCGTCGTCGCCGCCACCGCGTCGGATTCCGCCGCGATGCAGTACCTGTCGGCCTACTCGGGCTGCACGATGGGCGAGTACTTCCGCGATCGCGGCCAGGACGCGCTGATCATCTACGACGACCTGACCAAGCAGGCCTGGGCATACCGCCAGATCTCGCTGCTGCTGCGTCGCCCGCCGGGCCGCGAAGCCTATCCCGGCGACGTCTTCTACCTGCACAGCCGCCTGCTCGAGCGCGCCGCGCGGGTCAACGAGGACTACGTCGAGAAGTTCACCAAGGGCGAGGTCAAGGGCAGGACCGGCTCGCTGACCGCGCTGCCGATCATCGAGACGCAGGCCGGCGACGTGTCCGCGTTCGTGCCGACCAACGTGATCTCGATCACCGACGGCCAGATCTTCCTCGAGACCGACCTGTTCAACGCCGGCATCCGGCCCGCCATCAACGCCGGCATCTCGGTGTCGCGGGTCGGTGGCGCCGCGCAGACCGACATCATCAAGAAGCTGGGCGGCGGCGTGCGCCTGGCGCTCGCGCAGTACCGCGAGCTGGCCGCGTTCGCGCAGTTCGCATCCGACCTCGACGAAGCCACCCGCAGGCAGCTCGAGCGCGGCCGCCTGGTCACCGAGTTGATGAAGCAGCCGCAGTACCA
>DAORSF010000023.1:0-12309 GCA_035443405.1 Burkholderiaceae bacterium
GACGAGCCGGCAGCGGGAATGAACGCGACCGAAAAACTGACGCTGCGCGACCTGCTCTCGCACATCCGCGACGACGGCCGCACGATCCTGCTGATCGAGCACGACGTGAAGCTGGTCATGGGGCTGTGCGATCGCGTCACCGTGCTCGACTACGGCAAGGTCATCGCCGAGGGCACGCCGGCGCAGGTCCAGCGCGATCCGGCAGTGATCGAAGCCTATCTCGGCGCCAGTGCCGCGCACTGACGCCCACCGTCGACCGGACATGACGACGCCGATCCTCAGCATCTCGGGCCTGCAGGTCGCCTACGGCGGCATCCAGGCGGTCAAGGGCGTCGACCTCGAGGTGCACGAAGGCGAACTCGTCGCGTTGATCGGCGCCAACGGCGCCGGCAAGACCACCACGCTGAAGGCGATCACCGGCACGCAGCGGTGGGTGTCGGGCGAGGTGTCGTACCAGGGACGCTCGATACGCGGCGTGGGGTCGCACGAGCTGGTGTCGCGCGGCCTGGCAATGGTGCCCGAAGGCCGCGGCGTGTTCGCGCGGATGTCGATCGTCGAGAACCTGATGATGGGCGCGTACACGCGGCGCGACGCCGCCGGCGTGCGCCGCGACATCGACCGCATGTTCGAGACCTTCCCGCGCCTGAAGGAACGCGCCGACCAGATGGCCGGCACGATGTCGGGCGGCGAGCAGCAGATGCTGGCGATGGCGCGCGCGCTGATGAGCGTGCCGAAGTTGCTACTGCTCGACGAGCCGTCGATGGGCCTGTCGCCGATCATGGTCGAGAAGGTCTTCGAGGTCGTTCGCAGCGTGGCTGCGCAGGGAACGACGATCCTGCTGGTCGAGCAGAATGCGCGGCTCGCGCTCGAAGCCGCGTCGCGCGCGTACGTGATGGACTCGGGCCTCGTGACGATGTCGGGCGAGGCGCGGGCGATGCTCGGCGACGCACGCGTGCGCGCCGCGTATCTCGGCGAAGCGCCGGCCGCCGGCTGACCAGCGCACGCTCGCGCGCACCGCGGTTCCTGCCGCTAACCGGCGTTTGCCAGGTCGGCCGCCGACGTGAACGCGTCGGCGAAGAATTCGGCCTCGGGCAAGCCGCACCGCGACGTGAACTCGCGCCGCGCGGCGTCGACGACGACCGGCGCGCCGCAGGCGTAGACCTGGTGGCCCGAGAGGTCCGGGAAGTCGGCCATCACCGCGCGATGCACGAAACCGGTCCGGCCCTGCCAGTGGTCCTCGGGCAGCGCATCGGACACCACCGGCACGTAGCGGAACCCGGCGAACTCGCGCACCCAGCGCTCGCAGAGCGCGTTCAGGTACAGGTCGCGCGGTCGGCGTCCGCCCCAGTACAGCGTCATGGGCCGCGCGACGCCCTTGAAGCGGGCGTGCTCGACGATTGCCTTGATCGGCGCGAAACCGGTACCGCTGGCCAGCAGGACCATCGGGCGCTCGCTGTCCTCGCGCAGGAAGAAGGTACCCATCGGACCCTCGAAGCGCAGGATGTCGCGTTCCTTGATCGCCGGCTGCGTGGCGCCGAACAGTGCGTCGGTGAATCGCCCCCCCGGCATGTGGCGGACGTGCAATTCGAGCTGTTCGGCGAGGTGCGGCGCGCAGGCCATCGAATAGCTGCGCCGCGAGCCGTCCTTCAGCAGGAGTTCGACGTACTGGCCGGCCAGGTACTGCAGGCGCTCGTTGGCCGGCAGCTGCAGCCTCAGGACCGCGACGTCCGGCGCTAGCCTTTCGATCGACGCGATCCGGCACGGCATCTTGCGGATCGGAATGTCGCCCGCCGCCGCGACGACGCGGCACTCGACCGACAGGTCGGAGCGCGCGTGCGCACAGCACAGCAGCGCAAAGCCGCGCGCCGCCTCGTCGACGCTCAAGGCCTTGTCCGAATGCGCGCCCTGCTCGATCTCGCCGTCGAGCACGCGGGCCTTGCACGATCCGCAGGCGCCGTTGCGGCAGCCGTACGGCAGCACGACGCCCTGGCGAAGCGCCGCTTCGAGGATGAACTCGTCGTCGTCGACGCCGAACTGCTTGCCGCTGGGGGAGACGCTGACGTTGAAGCTCATGGCTGGCCAGGGGGGCGCGCGCAAAGCCGCTATTATGGCCTGCCGGCTCCGCGCGACATCGACGTCCATGAGATTGCCCTCCGCCCCGTTCGCCGCGCCGCGCGCCCTTCCCCGCCGACTTCGCCGCTTTCGCCTGCTGGTCGTCGGCTGCGGCGACGTCGGCATGCGGCTGCTCGAACAGTTGGCGCCGAAGCTGCGCGACGCGATCGACGTGGTCGCGGTGACTCGGCGACCCGAGCAGCAGGTGGCAGCGCGCGCGCTCGGCGCCCGCGCGATCGCGGCGGACCTCGACGATCGACGCACGCTGCGACGGCTCGCGCCGTTCGCAAGCCGGGTGGTCGACCTCGCACCGCCACCGGCGACCGGCCGCGACGACCCGCGCAGCGCACGCCTGATCGCCGCGTGCGGCACCGCGCTGATCCGCCGGCGTCGCACGGGACCTCCCCCGCGCTGGGTCTACGTCAGCACGACCGGCGTCTACGGCGACTGCGCCGGCGCGGCTTTCGACGAGACGCGTCCGGTCGCGCCGGCGAGCGCACGCGCGATCCGCAGGGTCGCCGCCGAACGCCGCCTGCGCGCGCTGACGGCGCGCGGCGCGGCACGTGTTTCGATCCTGCGCGCGCCCGGCATCTACGCCCAGGATCGCCTGCCGGTCGATCGCCTGCGCCGCGGGACGCCGGCGCTCGTCGACGCCGACGACGTCTACACCAACCACATCCACGCCGACGACCTCGCGCGGGCGACCTGGCTCGCGCTGTTTCGCGGACGACCCGGACGGGTCTACCACGCGGTCGACGACAGCGACCTGAAGATGGGCGCGTACTTCGACAAGGTCGCCGACGTGCTCGGACTGCCCCGTCCGCCCCGCCTTCCGCGCGACGCCGTCGCGGCGCAGGTGAGCCCGGCGATGCTGTCGTTCATGAGCGAGTCGCGGCGACTGGCGAACCGCCGGCTCAAACGCGAGCTGCGCTGCCGCTTGCGCTGGCCGACGGTGGACGCGACGCTGGCCGATGCGACGGCCGCTTCGCCGGAACCTTGAAATCGTCGATACTGGGCAGCGCATGAACGACGACAGCACCCGCCAGCGGCCCAGCGGAGATCCCGACGGCGTCCCGGATCTGGAACTCTCCGACGAGGACATCCTGGACGCCCTCAAGCGGATCCCCGGCTACGTGGACATCACGACCGAGGACTTCCGCGAGGTCTACCACCTCGCCCACCGGCACGCGATCGACCGCTTGGTCGGCCAACTGCGCGCGAGCAGCCTGATGCGAGTCGACCTCACGCCGCTGCGACCCGACATGCCGATGGACGAAGCGGCACGCACCATCGTGCGCATTGGCTACAAGGCCTTGCCGGTCGTCGACGCCGACGGGCGCGTGATCGGCATGCTGACCGAAACCGACTTCCTGCGCCGACTGCAGGTGGACACCTTCCTGGAACTGCTGCTTCGCCTGCTCGACGACGCAGGCCCCATGAAGCACCGCTGTCACGAGACCACGGTGCGTGAAGCGATGACCGCCCCGGTGGTGTCGGTGCGGCCGCAGGCGCGGTTCGGGGACCTGGTCACGGCGTTCCGCAGCCATCCGGGGCGCAGCATGCCGGTGGTCGACGAAGACGGGCGGCTTCGGGGACTGCTGCTGCGCAAGGACTTCCTCGGCGCCTTCGAGTGGGGCGACCTGCTGTGACGCTGCTCGAGTACCTCGGCAGGATGCGCGGCAGCACGCGCGGCGGCCCGCCGCGGGTCAGCGTCGGTGAGATCTTCTGGTCGTGGGCCGGTGCGTTCGCCGGCATCGCCGCGGTCGGATGGGCCGGCCGCCTGCTGTTCGCGGACCAGGACCTGTCGCTGCTGATCGGCTCGATCGGCGCTTCGGCGGTGCTCGTCTTCGGCGCCCCGCGAAGCCCGCTGTCGCAGCCGCGCAACCTGGTCGTGGGCCACCTGGTTTCCGCGCTGGTCGGCGTTGCCTCCTGGAAGCTGCTGCAGGCGCACCCGTGGCTGGCGGCGGCGCTCGCGGTGTCGACGTCGGTCGCCTTGATGCACGCGCTTCGCGTGCTGCACCCGCCGGGCGGCGCGACCGCGCTGATCGCGGTGGTCGGCTCGCCCGACATCCACGCGCTCGGCTACACCTACGCGCTGGTGCCGGCGACGCTCGGGCCGCTGATCCTGCTGGCGGTGGCGCTGCTGGTCAACAACCTGCCGCGCACGCGACACTACCCCGAAATCTGGTTCTAGGCCGGGCGCGCAGGCGCCTAGCGAGGGCCGACGACGAAGCTCGCTGCACCGGCCCGTCTGCTATAATTTTCGGCTTTCCGGGCTCGTCGTGCAGTCGGGCTCGTGAAACGCCGGTGTAGCTCAGTTGGTAGAGCAGCGCATTCGTAATGCGAAGGTCCCCAGTTCGAGTCCGGGCATCGGCACCAACACAATCAAGGGGTTGGCGGCGAAAGCGGCCAACCCGTTGGCTAACCGCTTTCTCCTTGCGCACCGGCATCCGTCGTGGAGGCCTTTGCGTCCTTAGGCCTGGCCAACCCCTTCGGCAGCGGGAAGGTCATGTTCTCGCGCACGCCTTCCAGCGCGTGCACGCAGCCGACACCCAGCGTCTCCAGGCGCGCGAGCAATTCCTCGACCAGCCGCTCCGGCGCCGATGCCCCCGCGGTCACGCCGACCCGGCGCTTGCCAGTCAGCCACGCAGGATCGAGCTCGACCGCCGACCCGATCATCCGCGCCTCGCAGCCCATCTTCTCCGCCACTTCGCGCAGCCGGTTGCTGTTTGAACTGGTCGGCGAGCCGATGACCAGCACCAGGTCGCACTGCGGCGCCATGACCTTGACCGCGTCCTGCCGATTCTGCGTCGCGTAGCAGATGTCCTGTTTCTTCGGCTCGGCGATCGCCGGGAAGCGCGCCTTGAGCGCCGCGATGATGTCGCGGCAATCATCCACCGACAGCGTGGTCTGCGTGACGTAAGCGAGCCGCTGCGGATCGCGCACGGCCAGCCGCCCAACGTCGTCGATCGTCTCGACCAGGTAGATGCCGTCGTCGGCCTGTCCCATCGTGCCCTCGACCTCGGGATGGCCGGCGTGCCCGATCATGACCAGCTCGCGGCCGTCGCGGCGCATCTTCGCGACCTCGATGTGAACCTTGGTCACCAACGGGCAGGTGGCGTCGAAGACGCGCAAGCCGCGCCGTTCTGCCTCGGCGCGCACCGCGCGCGAGACGCCGTGCGCAGAGAAGATCACGACCGCCCCGTCGGGCACCTGGTCGAGTTCGTCGACGAAGACCGCACCCATGTCGCGCAGCGCTCGCACGACGTGCTCGTTGTGCACGATCTCGTGGCGCACGTAGACCGGGCGGCCGAACACCTCGAGCGCGCGCTCGACGATCTCGATCGCGCGGTCGACGCCGGCACAGAAGCCGCGGGGCTGGGCGAGTAGCGCGTCCATGGAACGTCCTACAAGATGCCGAGGATCTCGACTTCGAAGCGGATCCGCCGGCCGGCGAGCGGGTGGTTGAAATCGAACAGCGCACGATGCTCGTCGAGCGCCTTCAGCACGCCCGCGTAGCGCCCGCCGCCCGGCGCCGGGATCTGGACCGGGTCGCCCGGCTGGTAATCGCCATCGCCGCCGGTCTGGGCGTCGAAGGCCGCGCGCGACAAGCTCTGGAGCAGTGCCGGATTGCGCGGCCCGAAGGCCTGATCGGGTTCGAGGTCGAAACTCGCGCGCGCGCCTTCGGCCAGACCGAGCAGGCATCGTTCGAGCGGTTCGGCCAGCTGGCCTAGCCCGAGCTGAAGGGTGGCCGGCCGATCGCCGAAAGTGCTAATGACGTCGTCCCCGGAGTCGGCCAGACTGATCCGGTAGTGCAGCGTGAGGTAGGAACCGGCCGCGACCGTCGCCGGGGCCGCCGCCGAAGAAGCATTTGCCATGCCCGCCATTCTAGGCTTTCTCCACCGCCGGCCCGGGAGCCCCCATTGAGCATCCGCGATTGGCCGATCGAGCAGCGCCCACGCGAACGGCTGCTCGCCGGGGGTCCCGCCGCGCTGTCCGACGCCGAATTGCTGGCGGTGCTGCTGCGCAATGGCACCACCGGCAAGCACGCGGTCGAACTGGCACGCGAACTGCTCGCCGATTCCGGCGGGCTGCGCGGGCTGCTCTGCGCGCAGAGCCGCCTCGGCACCCGCGGCAGCGCCCTCGGCCCGGCCCGGCGCGCGCAGCTGCAGGCGGCCATCGAACTGGCACGGCGCAGCCTGCGCGAGGAACTGCGCAGTCGCGACGCGCTCGCCTCGCCGTCGGCGGTGCGGGAGTTCCTGGCGCTGTGGCTGCGCGATCGCGGCCACGAGATCTTCGCCGGCCTGTTCCTGGACGCGCAGAACCGGCTGATCGCGGCCGAGGAGCTGTTCCGCGGCACGCTGACGCAGACCGCGGTCTACCCGCGCGAAGTCGCGCGCCGCGCCCTCGAGCTCAACAGCGCCGCGCTGATCCTCGCGCACAACCACCCCTCGGGGGTCGCCGAGCCGAGCGCGGCCGACCGGATGCTTACGCAGGCGCTGAAGGCGTCGCTGGCGCAGCTCGACGTGCCGGTGCTGGACCACCTGATCGTGGCCGGCAACCGCTGCTTCTCGTTCGCCGAGGCCGGACTGCTCTAGCCGGCCACGGCCGCCGCTCAGCCCCCCTGGCGACCCCTGCCCCTGTCGCCGCCCTTCCCCCTGTCGCCTCTTTCGCCTCTTTCGCCCCGGTTGTCCTTGCCGTCCTTGCGGCGATCGTCCTCGCGCTCGTAGCGTTGCGGCTCGCGACGGCGTTGGTCCTGCCGGTAACCCTCGCGGTGCCGCGGCGCGTAGACGTCGCGGTACCAGTTCTCCTGGACGAAAAAGACCGGCTGTCCGCAGGCGTTGTACCTGTGACAGTGCTTGCGCCAGTCCTTCGCGTGTCCGGGCGGCACGCGCAGGTAGATCGGGCGCCGAACGAAGCCGATGGGCGCCGGCTGGATGACGAGGGGCTCGGCGTAGATCACCGCCGGGTGCGGGAACTGGCCGATGTCGATGCGCCCGTAGAAGCCGGGCTGGCCGATGCCGATCGAGACGCCGACCTCGGCGGCCAAGGCGGGGGCGGCGGCGAGCGCGGCGGCGAACAGGAATCGTTTCATGCTGATGGGCTCCTTTGCTGCGCGAGTCTGCCCCATAACGCGCCGGAACCCCGGCCCGCCGACCCGGTCGTTGCGGATGACGCCCGGGTCCGGCTTGCGGGCTCGGCGCGAATCGCGCTAAAATTCAAGGCTTTGCTGCAATATCGAGCCTCAGGCTCGAGTCCGAGGAGCCCGTCATGGCCCGAGTCTGCCAAGTCACCGGAAAAGCGCCGATGGTCGGCAACAACGTCTCGCACGCGAACAACAAGACCAAGCGCCGCTTCCTGCCGAACCTGCAATATCGCCGCTTCTGGGTCGAGAGCGAGAACCGCTGGATCCGCCTGCGCATCACCAACGCGGCCTTGCGCCTGATCGACAAGAAAGGCATCGACGCGGTGCTGGCCGACCTGCGCGCCCGCGGCGAAGCGGCATAACCCGGAGGGACAGCGATCATGCGCGACAAGATCAAGCTCGAATCGTCGGCCGGCACCGGCCATTTCTACACGACGACGAAGAACAAGCGGACGATGCCCGAGAAGATGGAGATCAAGAAGTTCGATCCCGTCGCCCGCAAGCACGTGGCCTACAAGGAAACCAAGATCAAGTAGGCCCCCCGGCTGCGGCGCGCCGCGCCGCGCGACAGCGAAGCCCCTCGACCGAGGGGCTTTCGCTTTTCGACCCCTTCGTCCGACCTGCTTCGCCGCTTCGGGAACGCCGCCGATGGAACTGCCGACCAACCCCTTCAAGCGCCGGCTGCGCGAGGCACAGCCGCTGTTCGGCCTCTGGATCGCACTGGCCGACCCGTATCCGGCCGAACTCTGCGCTGGCGCCGGCTACGACTGGCTGCTGCTCGACGGCGAGCACGCGCCGAACGACCTGCGCACGCTGCTCGCGCAACTGCAGGCGGTGGCCGCGTACCGCTCGCACCCGATCGTGCGTCCGCCGTCGGGCGATCCGCACCTGATCAAGCAGCTTCTCGACATCGGCGCGCTGACGCTGCTGGTGCCGATGGTCGAAACCGCCGAGCAGGCGAAGCAGCTCGTGCGCGCGACCCGTTATCCGCCGGCGGGGATCCGCGGCGTCGGCAGCGCGCTGGCGCGCGCGTCGCGCTTCAACCTCGTGCCGGACTACCCGGCGCGCGCCGATACCGAGATCTGCCTGCTGGTGCAGGTCGAGACGGTGCGCGGCCTCCAGAACCTCGACGCGATCGCGGCGGTCGAAGGCGTCGACGGCGTGTTCATCGGGCCCTCCGACCTCGCCGCGTCGATGGGACACCTCGGCAATCCGGCGCACGAGGCAGTCCAGTCGGCGATCGACGACGCGATGCGGCGCATCGTCGCCAGCGGCAAGGCGGGCGGCATCCTTGCCGCCGATGAGCACTTCGCTCGCAGGATGATCTCGGCGGGCTGCCGCTTCATCGCGATCGGCACCGACGTGTCGCTGCTGATGCGCGGGGCGCGCGCGCTGCTGCGCGGGTTCTCGCCCGAACCGGCCCCTGAGGCGCAGCGCGGCCCCGGTTCGACGGGAACCGCCACCGGCTATTGACGGGGCCCGCGCAAGCCTTCCGGCGCCCGCGGCGGCGGCGTGGCCCTGGCGCCTGGCCGGCGCTTCATCGATCGCGGATGTCGTCGATCTCGCGCTCGCCGAAATCGTCGCGGCCGAGGTACGCGACGATGCGCGCGGCCACTTCTGCGGGTGCACCGAGCGCACCGTCGTCCTTGAGCTTGCGGAAGCGCTCCACCGGCGGGAAATCCGCCCGGTCGGCGGCGCGGATCGTCACCTGCATGTCGGTGTCGACGACGCCGGGCGCGAGCGAGCAGACGCGCGGCGCGTTCGGGTGCCCGGCGTGCTCGGCCGCGATGCAGCGCGTGAACATGTCGAGCGCCGCCTTGGCACTGCAATAGGCCGACCAGCCGGCCACCGGGTAGCGGGCCGCCCCGGACGAGATGTTCAGGATGCGCCGCTCGGCGCCCGAGGCTTCGGTCGCCGCGAGGAATACCGCACTCAGCAGCATCGCCGAACCCAGGTTCACCTGCAGCGCGCGCGCCAGTGGCGCCGGCTGCAGCGACTCGACGCGCCCGATCGGTTCGATCATGCCGGCGTTGTTGACCAGCACGAACCGTGACACGCCGGCCGCGGTGCTCAGCGTCTCGCCGAGCGATCGTGCCAGTCGCCCGGTCGCGTCGGCGTCAGCAAGGTCGTGCAGGTGGTAGTCCAGGCGCGCCCCGCTGGCGCGCGCCTTCGCCGACAGCGCGTCGTTGGGCGTGCGCGCGATGCAGACGAGCTGCCGCGCCGGCGACAGCAGGCACTCGGCCATTGCGGCACCCAGGCCGCGTGACGCCCCGGTCAGGACGACGAACTCCATCACTTGCCTCGCATCGGGTCAGCAGGGTCAATAGGTGTGTTCGGACCCGGGGAAGCGACGCGCCTTGACCGCGTCGCGATACGCGTCGATCGCGGCGCGCACGCTACCGGCGCCCGCCATGAAGTTGCGCACGAAGCGCGGCTTGCGCCCGGGGTACACGTCGAGCATGTCGTGCAGCACCAGCACCTGGCCCGAGCACGCGGCGCCCGCGCCGATTCCAATGGTCGGGATCGCCAGTTGCCGGGTCACCGATTCGGCCAGCGCCGCCGGCACCATCTCGAGCACGAGCATCGTCGCGCCCGCATCCTGCAACGCCAGGGCGTCGGCGACGAGGCGCTGGGAAGCCTCGGGCGTGCCGCCCTGCACGCGGTAGCCGCCGAGCGCGTGGACCGACTGCGGCGTGAGGCCCAGGTGCGCGCACACGGGGATGCCGGCGCGCGTCAGCACGGCCACCGTCGGCGCCAGCCACGCGCCGCCTTCGAGCTTGACCATCCGGGCGCCGGCCTGCATCAGCCGCGCGGCGTTCGCGAACGCCTGCTCGGCACCCGTCTGGTAGGTCGCGAACGGCATGTCGGCGACGATCCACGCGTACCGGTTGCCGCGCGCCACGCAGCGGACGTGATACGCGACGTCGTCGAGCGTCACGGGCAGCGTCGAATCGTGGCCCTGCACGACCATGCCGAGCGAATCGCCGACCAGCAGGCACTCGACGCCGACGTCGTCGAGCAGCGCGGCCCAGCTCGCGTCGTAGCAGGTGAGCATGGCGATCGGCTCGCCGCGCGCGCGCAACTCGGCGAGACGCGGCTGCGTCACCGCCTTGCGCGGCGCGGCGCCACCGGACGGCTCGACGGGATGCGTGCTCATCACACCTTCTCAGGTCGCGTAGGAGCGCAGGCGATTCGACAGCTCCTGCAGCGCGCGTATGCCGCTCGACTCGGCACGCAGGCACCACTGCTGCAGGTGCGTGACCAGCTGCTCGCGGCTCAGCGTCGAGCGCTCCCACAGCGCGGCGAGCTCGCGGCGCATCTCGACCAGGTACTTCAGGCGCTCGCTGGCGGCGAAGATCTCGGCGAGTCGCTCGCGCTGGTGCTCGGGCCAGCGTGCCGCGTCACGGTGCAGCCAGCGCCGCGCCGACCTGACCAGCTTGCCTTCCGGGCGCTGGAGCTTCGCGAGCCGGCGCGCTTCCTCGGCGCAGGCGCGCCTGAGCGAGCGCGCGTACTGCGCCATCACGTCGTAGCGGTGGGCGATGACCGCCTGCACCGTGTCGAGATCCACTGCCGCCTTCGCGGCGGCGAACTTCGGCTTCGGCGCGACGCGATGCACCGTCGCCAGCCCCAGCAGCGACAGCAACCGGATGTACAGCCATCCGATGTCGAACTCGTACCACTTGACCGACAGCTTCGCCGAACTGGCGTAGGTGTGGTGGTTGTTGTGCAGCTCCTCGCCGCCGATCAGGATCCCCCACGGCACGATGTTGGTGCTCGCGTCGGGGCTGTCGAAGTTCCGGTAGCCGCGAGCGTGGCCCAGCCCGTTGATGACGCCTGCCGCCAGGACCGGGATCCACAGCATCTGAACCGCGAACACGGTCAGGCCGATCGCGCCGAACATCAGCACGCTGGCGACCAGCGTGATCGACACACCCAGCATCGTGTGGCGCGAGTAGAGGCGGCGCTCGATCCAGTCGTCGGGGGTGCCATGGCCGTACCGGCGCACGGTTTCGGCATTGGCCGCCTCGGCGCGGTACAGCTCGGCGCCCTCGAGCAGCACCTTGCGCAGCCCCCAGCGCGCCGGGCTGTGCGGGTCGTCGCCGCTTTCGCACTTCGCGTGGTGCTTGCGGTGCACCGCGGCCCACTCGCGCGTGACCATGCCGGTGGTCAGCCAGAGCCAGAAGCGCAAGACGTGCGCGACCGCCGGATGCAGGTCGAGCGCGCGATGCGCCTGGCAACGGTGCAGGAACACGGTGACGCCCACGATCGTGACGTGCGTGACGACCAGCGTGTAGGCGACGACCTGCCACCACGCCGCGTCGAGCAAGCCCCGGTCGAGGAAAAACAGGGCGGACTCCAGCAACGAAGGAACCTCCTCGAATAGCGGCCCGATTCTACCCCCCGGGACCGAACGCCGCCGGCCGCGCCGCCGAAGGTGCCGGCACTCGCTACTTCGGGCGCTCCCAGCGCACCGCGAAGAAACCGTCGCAGTCGTCGCGATCGGGCATCAGGCGCAACAGTCCGTCGGCGGTCGACTGCGGATCGAGCCGCGCGCCCTGCGCGTGCAGCACCTGCGCCGCGGGCCTGCGCAGCCACTGCGGATGTTGTGCCTCGAACCAGTCGACCTGCTCGTCGTTCTCCTGCGCCAGCAGGCTGCAGGTCGCGTAGACGAGCGCTCCGCCCGGGCGCAACAGCGGCACGGCGGCGGCGAGGATCGCTCGCTGCGCCACGACCAGACGCGCGACGTCGGCGGGCCCGGTGCGCCACTTGAGGTCCGGATTGCGCCTCAGCGTGCCGGTGCCGGTGCACGGCGCGTCGACCAGCACCGCGTCGGCGCGCCCGTGCAGCCGCTGCAGGCGCGCGTCGTCCTCGCCGGCCAGCGCCATCGGCTGCACGTTGGTCGCGCCGCAGCGCTCGAGCCGGCGCCGCATCCGCAGCAGGCGCGGCGCGGACACGTCGCACGCGTAGACCTGGCCGGTCGACCGCATCGCCGCGGCCAGCGCCAGCGTCTTGCCGCCCGCGCCAGCGCACAGGTCGACGACGGTCTGGCC
>DAORSF010000024.1:0-12254 GCA_035443405.1 Burkholderiaceae bacterium
GCGACCAAGTTCGTCGCGATCGGGCTGAACTATTCGGACCACGCCGCCGAGACCGGCGCGTCGGTGCCGAAGGAGCCGATCGTGTTCCAGAAGACCCTGAGCTCGATCGTCGGCCCCGACGACGACGTCGTGCTGCCGAAGGGCTCGACGAAGACGGACTGGGAGGTCGAGCTCGGCATCGTGATCGGCACGCGCGCCCGCTACGTGGCGAAGAAGGAGGCGCTGAAGCACGTCGCCGGCTACCTGCTCGTCAACGACGTGTCCGAACGCGAGTACCAGCTCGAACGCGGCGGCACCTGGGACAAGGGAAAGGGCTGCGACACCTTCGGGCCGATCGGCCCGTGGCTCGTGACCGCCGACGAGGTCGCGAACCCGCAGCGCCTCGACATGTGGCTCGACGTCAACGGCCAGCAGCGCCAGCGCGGCAACACCGGGACGATGATCTTCGACTGCGCGACGCTGGTCGCGTATGTCAGCCGGTTCATGACGCTGAACCCCGGCGACCTGATCACCACCGGCACGCCGCCCGGCGTCGGCATGGGGATGAAGCCGCCCCGATACCTGAAGCCGGGGGACGTAATCACCGCCGGGATCGAAGGCCTCGGGACGCAGACGCAGCGAGTCGCGAGGTTCAGGCCATGAGCGAGGCCGGATCGCCGATCCTGCTGCTCGCGCCCCTCTATCCGCCGACGCAGGCCGAGCTGGAGAGCCGCCATCGCGTGGTGCGCCTGTGGGAAGCCGCCGACCCATCGGCGACGATCGACGCGGTGGCGGGCGAATGCCGCGCGGTCGTCACGCACTCGGGCCGCGGCATCGACGCCGCGACGATTGGCCGCCTGCCGCGGCTCGAGCTGGTCGCCAACTACGGCGTCGGCGTCGAAGCGATCGACGTCGAGGCCTGCCGGGCGCGCGGCGTCGCGGTGACCAACACGCCCGACGTGCTGACCGAGGACGTCGCCGACCTGGCGCTCGGGCTGCTGCTGGCGGCGGTCCGGCGCATCGCGCAGGGCGACCGCTTCGTGCGGGAAGGTCGCTGGCCGAAGGGCGCAATGGGGCTCACGCAGAGCCTGCAGCGGCGCAACGTCGGCATTGTCGGGCTCGGCCGGATCGGCGCGGCGATCGCCCGGCGCTGCGCGGCGTTCAACACCCGGATCGCCTATTTCGGGCCGCGCCGCAAGGCCGGCGTCGACTACCGGTACTTCGACGACGTCGTCGCGCTCGCGCAGTGGGCCGACGTGCTCGTCGCGGCCTGCCCCGGCGGCCCGGAGACCGCGAAGCTGGTGTCGCGCGCCGCGCTCGAAGCGCTCGGCGCCGAGGGCACCTTCGTCAACATCGCGCGCGGCTCGGTGGTCGACCAGCCGGCGCTGGTCGAGTTGCTCGTGTCGGGCCGACTCGGCGCTGCCGGGCTGGACGTGTTCGACGACGAGCCCGACGTGCCGGTCGAACTGCTTGCCCTCGACAGCGTCGTGTTGCAGCCGCACCAGGGCAGCGCGACCCATCCGACGCGTGCCGCGATGGGTGGACTGGTGCTGGACAACGTCGCGGCATGGGCGGCCGGGCGGCCGCTGCCGACGCCCGTCTGAGCCGCGCGCCGGCGTCGCGCCGCGTTCAGCGCTCGTCGTCGCCGGCGCGCGGCTCGGGGGAGCGGTCCGGCGCCGGCGCGGCAATCGGGGCGCCGGAAATCAGGTCGCCGGAAATCAGGGCGCCGGAAATCAGGGCGCCGCGCTCGGCCGCGTCGACAGGCGCCTCGACGTGGCGGTGGCGCGCGCGCGTGCGCCCGCGCAGGTAGCGGCTGGCGTCAGGCAGTCCGGCGTGCTGCTCGCCGCGATGGAACAGCATCCGCGCGAGCTCGTTGAGCGCCTGGCTGTAGACCTCGCGCTTGAACTCGATCACCGCGTCGAGCGGCACCCAGTAGTCGTTCCAACGCCAGGCGTCGAACTCCGGGTGATCCGACGCGCGCAGGTCGACGTCGCAATCGCGACCGACCAGGCGCAACAGGAACCAGATCTGCTTCTGTCCGCGGTAGTGGCCGCGCCACTCGCGCCGCACCCAGTGTTCCGGCACGTCGTAGCGCAGCCAGTCGCGGGTGCGACCGACGATGCGCACGTGCTCGGGACGCAGCCCGACTTCCTCGTGCAGCTCGCGGTACATCGCCTGTTCGGGCGATTCGCCGCGCTTGATGCCGCCCTGCGGAAACTGCCACGAATGCTCGCGAACCCGCTTTCCCCAGAAGACCTCGTTCCTCGAATTGACCAGGATGATGCCGACGTTGGGGCGATAGCCGTCACGGTCCAGCATGGCCCGCACCCCTCGATCCCATACAATTGAAACGATTATATAGAGCCGTCCAGCGTGCTGGTGCAACGGCGACCGCCCCACTCCGGATTCCGCATGAAAGCGTCCCGATTCCATCTGTCGACCCTGAAGGAAGCACCTGCCGACGCCGAGGTCGTCAGCCACCGGCTGATGACCCGCGCGGGGATGATCCGCAAGCTGGCCGGCGGCATCTACAACTACATGCCGCTCGGGCTGCGCGTGATCCGGAAGATCGAGGCGATCATTCGCGACGAGATGAACCGGGCAGGGGCGATCGAATTGCTGATGCCGGTCATCCAGCCGGCCGAGTTGTGGATCGAGTCGGGTCGGTGGGACGAATACGGGCCCGAACTGCTGCGCCTGAAGGACCGGCACCAGCGCGACTTCATCGTGCAGCCGACCTCGGAAGAGGCGATCACCGACATCGCGCGCAGCGAGATCCGCAGCTACCGCCAGATGCCGAAGAACTTCTATCACATCCAGACGAAGTTCCGCGATGAGCGCCGGCCGCGCTTCGGCGTGATGCGTGGCCGCGAGTTCACGATGAAGGACGCCTATTCGTTCGACCGCGACCAGGCGTCGGCGCTGCAGAGCTACCGCGCGATGTACGACGCGTACGTCGCGATCTTCGGACGCATGGGACTCACGTTCCGCGCGGTGGCAGCCGACACCGGTGCGATCGGCGGCTCGGCCAGCCACGAGTTCCAGGTCATCGCCGAGACCGGCGAGGACGCGATCGCGTGGTGCCCCGGGTCCGACTACGCGGCCAACGTCGAGCTGGCCGAGGCGCTGCCGCTGATCGCGCAGCGCGCTGCCCCGTCCGAGCCGCTCGCGAAGACGCCGACGCCGGGTCGCGAGAAGTGCGAGGAGGTGGCCGCGCTGCTCGGCCTGCCGCTGTCCCGTACGGTGAAGTCGATCGTGCTGGCGGTGGACGAGCGCGAACCGGTCAAGGACGGCGCGCAGGATTTTGCCGCCGCGCCGCGAATCGTCGACACCGCGATCTGGCTGCTGCTGGTGCGCGGCGACCACGAGCTGAACGAAGTCAAGGCCGGGAAGGTGCCGGGGCTCGCCGGCTTCCGCTTCGCCACCGAGTCCGAGATCGTCGAGCATTTCGGCTCGCCGTCCGGCTACCTCGGCCCGATCGGCAGCCGCAGGCCGGTGCAGGTCGTGGCCGACCGGACGGTCTCGGCGATGCACGATTTCGTCTGCGGCGCCAACGACGCGGGCTTCCACTACACGGGGGTCAACTGGGGCCGCGACCTGCCCGAGCCGATCGTCGCCGACATCCGCAACGTTCAGGCCGGAGACCCGTCGCCCGACGGCAAGGGCGTGCTCGCGATCCAGCGCGGCATCGAGGTCGGCCACGTGTTCTACCTCGGCACGAAGTACTCCGAGGCGATGCAGGCGCACTTCGTCGACGTCGACGGCAAGTCGAAGCCGTTCGAGATGGGGTGTTACGGCATCGGCGTCACGCGCCTGCTCGGTGCGGCGATCGAGCAGAACCACGACGAGCGCGGCATCGTCTGGCCGCGCGCGATCGCGCCGTTCGAGGTGGCGATCGTTCCGCTCGGCTACGGCAAGTCCGACGCGGTGCGCGCCGCCGCCGACGCGCTTTACGCGCAGCTGCAGTCCGACGGCGTCGACGTGGTGCTCGATGACCGCGACGAGCGGGCCGGCGCCATGTTCGCAGACTGGGAGCTGATCGGCGTCCCGGTGCGGGTGACCGTCGGCGAGCGCAGCCTGAAGGACGGGCGGGTCGAGGTGCTCGCTCGCCGCGACATGCAGTCGCAGGCGGTGCCTGTCGGCGATGCGGCGCCGGCCGTCCGGCGGCTCCTTGCCGGATGAGGCCAATCGGCGTCGAATCGTGCCGATGAAGGGCATCCTCTTCCTGATCCTCGTGGTTTGCGCAGCGCTGGCCGGGCTCGTGTTCGCCGACCCGGCGCGCGCTGGCGCCCAGAAGTACGAGCCGCTCAGCGCGGCGGTGCGCACCGCGCTCGCTGCGGCCGTCGACGACGGCGATCCGCCGCCACAGGGCCAGTTCGAATCGCTCGACGAGAAGGTGGACTGGCTGACCGCGATGTCGGGCCGGTTGCCTCGGCGCTGGAAGCCGGACTACCGGCAGCGCGTCGAGTTCCTTCAGACGGTCCGCTACGAGGCGCAACGCGCCGGCCTCGATCCTCACCTGGTCCTGGGCCTGATCGAGGTCGAGAGCTACTTCCGACGCTATGCGATCTCGCACGCCGGGGCGCGCGGCTACATGCAGGTGATGCCGTTCTGGGCGGGCGTGATCGGCGACGGTGACCCGTCCAAGCTGTTCGACATGCGCACCAACCTGCGCTACGGCTGCACGATCCTGCGCCACTACCTCGACATCGAGCGCGGCGACCTGTTCCGTGCGCTCGGTCGCTACAACGGCAGCCTCGGTCGGCCCGACTATCCGAACGCCGTCCTGAAGGCCTGGAAGCGCTGGGAGTTCAAGCCTCCGGCCGAGCGCGTCGCGGGGAGCCGCTCGCCGGCGTCGTAGCCGGCGGCACTCCTACGACGCGCGCCAGCAGGCGCGCCAGCTGAGCGCGCTGCCGCGCGCTGCACCGCACGGCGAGCCCGGCATCGTGGGCCCTCAGGCGGCCCCGCAGGTCGGCGAGCGCGGCCTGGCCCGACGCAGTCAACGTCAGCGACTTCTCGCGGCGGTTCGAGCCCTCGGCGGCCGCGACCCAGCCGCGCGCGTCCAGGAAGCGGATCACCGACACCAGGTTCGAGCGTTCGACCGCCATGGCGTGCGCCAGCGAGGCGGGCTTGATTCCCGGGTTGCAGCCGATCAGCTCGAGCGCCGTGAACCGTGCCGGGGTGACGCCGGTGCCGGCGAAAGCGCGCGAGAATCCCTGCATGTTCGCCAGCTGCGCAAGATGGATCAGGTAGCCGATCGCATGCTGCAGGGCACCATAGCTGACGGGCCCCGCAGCCGGCACCGAGGGTCGTCGAGGCTTGCGGTTTGCCATGGCGATTGTTATAACGCATAGCAATCCGGGAGCGCAAATGAACCTGTCATCGAACCTGGCGCGCTGGGCCGCGGAGCGGCCCTCGCATCCCGCCATCCTGTTCGAGGGACGCCGGCTGGGCTACGCCGATCTCGACGCGGCTGCATCCCGTCTCGCGCACGCGTTGCGTGCGCACGGCGTGTCCGCGGGCGACCGCGTGGCGCTGTTCCTGCCGAACATCCCCGAGTTCGCGATCGTGTTCTACGCGGCGCAGAAGCTCGGCGCGATCACCGTGTCGATCAACGCGATCTTCCGCAGCGCGGAAGTCGAGTACCTGCTCAACGATTCAGGCGCGAAGGCGGTGTTCACGGTCGGCGAACTGGCGCAGTTCGTGCCGCGCGAGCGCTGCCCGGCGCTCGCGCACGTCGTGATCTGCGAGGGCGAGGCGCCGGCCGGGACCGCGTCGCTCGCCGACTGGTGCGACGGGCGCGACGCGCGCTTCGAACTCGCCGACTGCGCCGCCGACGCGCCGGCGTCGCTGCTGTACTCGTCGGGCACGACCGGCTTCCCGAAGGGCGTGACGCTGACGCAATCGAACATCGCGACGAACTCCGCGACCGCGGCGAAGTGCTCGGGATACCGTCCCGACGACCGTCTCGCGGCGTTCCTGCCGCTGTTCCACGTCTACGGCCAGAACTACATCATGAACGCCGCGGTCCTGGCAGGCGCCACGCTGGCGCTGTTCCGCCGGTTCGTGCCCGACCAGGTGCTCGAGGCGATCGGGCGCGAGCGCATCACGATGTTCTTCGGCGTGCCGACGATCTTCATCGGCCTGCTGTCGATGGACCTGTCGAAGTACGACCTGTCGTCGATCCGCTACGAGATGTCGGCGGCCGCGACCATGCCCGAAGAGATCTCGCGGCGCTGGACCGAGCGCTTCGGCCGCCGTGTCTACGAGGGCTACGGGCTCACCGAGTGCTCGCCGTTCGCCTGCTACAACGACCTGGTCGAGCACCGCTTCGGTTCCGTCGGACGCGCGGTCGAGGGCTTCGAACTGGCGATCTTCGACGAGGCCGACCGCGAACTGCCGCGCGGCGAGTGGGGCGAGATCGTGATCCGGGGCCCCGGCGTGATGAAGGGCTACTGGAACCGCCCCGATGACACGGCCCAGGCCCTGCGCGGCGGCTGGCTCCACTCGGGCGACATCGGCCGCATGGACGACGACGGCTACGTGTTCATCGTCGACCGGGTCAAGGACATGATCAACCTGTCGGGCTTCAAGGTGTGGCCGGCCGAAGTCGAGCAGTACCTGTACAAGCTGCCGCAGGTCCAGGAAGTGGCGGTCTACGGGCTGCCCCATCCGGAAAAGGGCGAGCAGGTGGTGGCCGCCGTCGTGGCGAAGCCCGGACAGTCGCTGACCGCAGACGAGGTCATCGCCTACTGCCGCGCCAGCATCGCCGCCTACAAGGTGCCGGCGCGGGTCGACATCGTGACCGAGCTGCCGAAGAGCGCTACAGGGAAAATCCTGAAGCGCGTGCTTCGCGACCAGGGAGGAAAGGCGTGATAGCCTGACCGACGAGCCGGAATTCGGACCTGCGGCAGCACCGGGAACCGGGCGCCGCTCCACACGACAAGAGGAGGAGACCATGACCAAGGTGAACCGTCGCGACTTCAACCGGATGGCTGCGGCATCGGCGGTCGTCGCCAGCAGCACGCTCGCCGCGCCGGCGATCGTGCGCGCGCAGCCGAAGAAGCTGAAGGTCGGCGTGCTGCTGCCGCGCTCCGGCGTGCAGGCGTTCATCGGCCAGTCGTGCCAGCTCGGCGCCGACATCTCGCCGACGCTGATCCGGGACATGTACGGCGTCGACATCGAACTGATGAACGCCGACACCGAGACCAACGTCGAGGTCGCGCGCTCGCGCGCCGAGAAGCTGATCAACGACGGCGCGCAGGTGCTGGTCGGGCCGTTCGACTCGGGCGCCGCGGGCGCGATCGCCCAGGTCGCCGAGCAGCGCAAGATCCCGTTCGTGATCAACATCGCCGCCGCGCCGCAGATCACCGAGCAAGGCTACAAGTACACGTTCCGCAACTTCCCCACGGCGGTCGACCTGATCCGCAACGGCCTGGCGCTGTTCCGCGACCTGTTCCAGGCGACCAGCGTCGCGCCGCGCACCGCGGTGTTCATGCACGTCAACGACACCTTCGGCCAGTCGATGGCCAAGGGCATCGCCGGAATCCTGCCACGGCTCGACTTCCTGCCCTTCAAGGTCGTCGACACGATCTCGTACGACCCGGCGGCACGCGACCTGTCGGTCGAGGTGGCCAAGGCCAAGGCGACCAATGCCGACTTCATCATGCTGGTCAGCCGCCTGAACGATGCGATCCTGCTGGTGCGCGAACTGGTCAAGCAGCGCTGGTCGCCGCAGGCGATCATGAGCCCGGGTTCGCCCGGCATGTACGAGGCGCAGTTCTTCAAGGCGCTCGGCAACAAGTATTCCGACTATTGCATCTCGAACGTGCCCTGGTACAACCCGAACGCCGCGCTGACCAGGCGCGTCGAGGCCGCGTTCAGGAAGCAGTTCCCGAAAGAGAACCTGATGTTCCACGCGCTGAACGTCGGCTTCACCTACGAGGCGATGATGATCGCCGCCGACGCGTTCAAGCGAGCCGGCAGCGCCGACGGCACCGCGCTGGCCGACGCGATCCGCAAGACCGACATCGCCGAGCGGATGATGGTCGGCGGGCCGATCCGGTTCGACGCGAAGGGCCAGAACACGCAGATCGCGTCGGCGTGCATCCAGAATCGCAACGGCCAGCCGGTGGTGGTGCTGCCGAAGTCGGCCGCGCAGATGGCGCCGGTGTTCCCGGTGCCTGGCTGGCAGGCGCGAGGCTAGCGCCGGATCCCGTGGACAACGCCGGGGGGCGACCCCCGGTGGAGACTCCCGCGTGCCCGTCGACGCGATCGCCAACATCGTCCTCAGCGGCCTCCTGACCGGCCTCGTCTACGGGCTGATGGCGCTCGGGCTGTCGGTGATCTACGGCGTCGTGCGAATCGTCAACTTCGCGCACGGCGAGCTGATGACGATGGCGATGTACGCCGCGGTGTTCGCGTTCGCGCTGGCCGGGCTCGATCCGCTGTGGATGCTGGTGCCGGTGGCGCTGGCCTTCTTCGGCATCGGCTACCTGCTGCAGCGCGGACTGATCAACCCGTTCATCGACCGGCCCGAGCACTCGCAGTTCATGCTGCTGCTTGCGGTGGCGCTGGTGCTGGTGAACGGGCTGCTGGTCGCCTTCGGGCCCGACGCGCGCAACGTGCAGGTCGACTACGCGCTCGACTCGTACCAGATCGGGCCGCTGCTGGTCGACAAGGTTCGCGTGATCTGCGCGGTGGTCGCCCTGCTGGCGTGCGCGCTGCTGTTCGCGATCTTCCGCTACACGTCGTTCGGCAAGGCGATCCGCGCCTGCGCGGACAACCTGCTCGGCGCCCAGGTCGTCGGCCTGAACGTCAAGCACCTCTACGCGCTGACCTTCGGGCTGGGCACGGCGTGCGTCGGCGTCGCGGGCTGCCTGCTGTCGCTGCTGGTCGACGTGACGCCGGTCTCGGGGCCGGCCTACACGCTGCTCGCGTTCGTCATCGTGATCATCGGCGGGCTCGGCTCGATGGTCGGCGCGCTGGCCGGCGGCGTGCTGATCGGCGTGTCCGAATCGGTCGCGGGCCTGCTGATCACGCCGTCGGCCAAGAGCATGCTGTCGTTTGCGCTGCTGATCCTCGTGCTGGCGTTCAGGCCGCAAGGCCTGTTCAAGGGCAAGTAGGCCGATGGCACGCTCGCGCGTCGCGCTGCTGGTCCTGCTGGCGGTGATGCTGGTCGTGCCGCTGGCGCTCGATCGCTACCTGCTTTCGGTGATGATCCTGGTCCTGTACTTCGCGTTCGTCGGACAGGCGTGGAACATCATGATGGGCTTTTGCGGACAGCTGTCGCTCGGTCACGCGCTGTACGTCGGGCTCGGCGCCTATACCGCGGCCGCGCTGTACCAGCACTTCGGCGTGATCCCCTGGGTCGGCATGGTCGCCGCCGTGGCGGTCTGCGTCGCCGCGGCGTCGTTCATCGGATGGCTCGCATTCCGCTTCGGCATCGGCGGCACCTACTTTGCGCTGCTCACGATCGCGTTCGCCGAGTTCACGCGCATCGGCTTCGATCATTTCGGCTGGGTGGGCGCGTCGGGCGGCTTCTTCCTGAAGGTCGTCCAGCAGGACCGCTTCGACCTGGTGAACCTGCGCGGCCATCCGCTGATGTTCTACTACCTCGCGCTGGCGATGGCGGTCGCGGGCTTCCTGCTGTCGGCGTGGCTGCTGCGCGGACGGCTCGGGTTCTACTTTCGCGCGATCCGGGACAACGAGGAGGCCGCGCGCGCGTCGGGCGTGGACACCTTCCGCTACAAGATGTACGCGGTGCAGATCTCCGCCGGCATGACCGCACTGGCGGGCGTCTTCTTCGCCTTCTATTACAACAACCTGTTTCCCGAGCAGATCTTCAACATGGGGCGCTCGATCGAGATCATCCTTGCGCCGATCATCGGCGGAGTCGGCACGCTCTTCGGTCCCATCCTCGGGGCGGCGGTGCTGACGCTGCTGTCGGAGGGGATCAACGAAGCGCTCGCGGTGTCGGGCCACGAGATTCCCGGCGCGAAGCAGATCCTCTACGGGATCGCGCTCGGGCTGTCGATCATGTTCATGCCGCACGGCATCTGGCCGGCGATCGCGAACCGGCTCGGCTTCCGGCGACAGGACGGCGACGGCGATGCCTGAGCTCGCGGCGGCGGCGGATCGCGGCGCGAGGCGCGAGGCGAAGGGCGCGACGGCGCCGATGCTCGACGTGTCCGCCGTTTCGAAGAGCTTCCGCGGCGTCAAGGCGGTCGCGAGGGCTTCGCTCGACGTGATGCCGGGCGAAATCGTGGCGCTGATCGGCCCGAATGGCGCCGGCAAGACCACGCTGTTCAACCTGATCGCCGGCGCGCTCGCACCCGACGAGGGAACGATCCGCTTCCTGGGCGCCGACATTGCCGGCGAGCGCGCCGATCGCATCTGTGCGGCGGGCATCGGCCGCACCTTCCAGATCGTCAAGCCGTTTGCCGACATGTCGGTGCTCGAGAACGCGATGGTCGGTGGCTTTCGCGGCACTGCCGATCGCGGGCTGGCGCGCTCGCGCGCCGAGCGCGCGCTGCGTTCCCTCGACATGTGGCTGCAGCGCGACCGACCCGCTTCGGCGCTGACGCTGCCTGACCGCAAGCGGCTCGAGGTTGCGCGCGCGCTCGCCACCGAGCCGAAGCTGCTGCTGCTCGACGAGGTGATGGCCGGACTGCGACCTACGGAGACCGACCAGATGGTCGCCGCGTTCCAGCGCCTGAACGCCGAGCAGGGCGTGACCATCCTGCTGATCGAGCACGTGATGCGCGCGGTGATGGCGCTCGCGCAGCGCGTCTACGTGCTGCACCACGGCGAGATCATCTCGTCGGGCACGCCGCAGCAGGTCACCACCGATCCGGCCGTGCTCGAGAGCTACCTCGGCGCCGGCGCGCCGCACTGACATGCTGGCGATCCGCGACCTGTCGGTGTTCTACGGCGATGCGCAGGCGCTCGACGGCGTCAGCCTCGACGTCGGAACCGGGCAGGTCGTCGCGCTCGTAGGAGCCAACGGCGCCGGCAAGACCTCGCTGATCCGCACGGTGGCCGGCATCCTGAAGCCGCGCAGCGGGTCGATCGTTTTCGACGGCCATGCCATCGGCGGGCTCGACAGCCATCGCATCTGCGACCTCGGCATCGGGCAGGTGGCCGAAGGGCGGCAGGTGTTTCCGTCGATGAGCGTGCTCGAGAACCTGCAGGTCGGCGCGATGCTGCCGCGCGCGCGTGCGCAGGCGGCGGTCACGCTCGACCGTGTGTTCGCGATGTTTCCGAAGCTGAAGGAGCGCACCGCCCAACTCGCCGGCACGCTGTCGGGCGGCGAGCAGCAGATGCTCGCGATCGGGCGATGCCTGATGGGCGCGCCGCGAATGATCATGTTCGACGAGCCGTCGCTCGGACTGTCGCCGGCGCTGGTCGGCGAGGTGTTCGAGACGATCCGCCAGCTGCACGCGCAGGGCATGACGGTCCTGCTGGTCGAGCAGAACGTCGCGGCGTCGCTGAGGCTGGCCGATCGCGCTTACGTGCTCGAGAACGGCGGCATCGTGCTCGAAGGCAGCGGCGCGGCGCTGCTCGACGATCCTCGGGTCAGGGAAGCGTACCTGGGGTTGTGAGGCCGATCCGCGCGGCGGTCGCCGCGGCGAGCGCCGTGCAGCGTCGATTATCATGGCGTCGATGTCCATGACGACGCGAACATCCACGCACTCGAGGGACCGCCGCCGTCGACTCCTGACGACGCGCGCGCTCGCGTGCTGCCTGACCGCGGCGGCGGGGCTCGCCGCCGCGTCGTCACCCGCCTTGGCGAGCGCGAACGCCGGGTGGATGCTGCACCGCGTGGGCGGCGAACCGACCTCGCTACAGGCGGGCGGCGCCCGCGAGGCCGGCGTCGACGCCATCGTCGATCGCTCCGCGGAGCACGTCGTCGTCCGCGGCGACAGCCTGGCCTCGATCGGCGCCCGGTATGGCGCGTCGGTGAGGCTGATCGCCCTGCAGAACGGTCTCGATGCCGGCAAGCCGCTGCGTCCCGGACAGGCAGTGCAGGTGACCGCGCGGCACGTCGTGCCGCCGCCGCTCGACGACGGCATCGTCATCAACCTGCCGCAGCGGATGCTGTTCCTGTTCCGCGCGGGACGGGTTGCGAGCGCGTTTCCGGTGGCGGTCGGGCGCTCCGACTGGCCGACGCCGACCGGCGAGTTCAGGGTGCTCAACCGCCAGGCCGACAAGACCTGGGTCGTGCCGGTGTCGATCCAGGAGGAAATGCGCCGCGAGGGCAAACGGGTGCTCAC
>DAORSF010000025.1:0-11948 GCA_035443405.1 Burkholderiaceae bacterium
GCAACCCGATGGTCGTCGACCTCGCGAGGATGCCGCACCTGCTGGTGGCCGGCACGACCGGTTCGGGCAAGTCGGTCGGCATCAACGCGATGCTGCTGTCGTTGCTCTACAAGAGCGACCCGACCGAGGTGCGGCTGATCCTGATCGACCCGAAGATGCTCGAGATGAGCACCTACGAAGGCATCCCTCACCTGCTGGCACCGGTGGTGACCGACATGCGCCAGGCCGGCAACGCGCTGAACTGGTGCGTGGCCGAGATGGAGCGGCGCTACCGGCTGATGAGCAGGCTCGGCGTGCGCAACCTGTCCGGCTACAACCACAAGATCGCCGAGGCCGAGAAGCGCGAACAGCTGATCCCGAACCCGTTCTCGCTCACGCCCGACGCGCCCGAGCCGCTGGGCCGCTTGCCGCAGATCGTCGTCGTGATCGACGAGCTGGCCGACCTGATGATGGTGGTCGGCAAGAAGATCGAGGAGCTGATCGCGCGGCTCGCCCAGAAGGCGCGCGCGGCCGGCATTCACCTGATCCTGGCCACGCAGCGGCCGTCGGTCGACGTGATCACCGGGCTCATCAAGGCCAACATCCCGACCCGCATCGCCTTCCAGGTGTCGTCGAAGATCGACTCGCGAACGATCCTCGACCAGATGGGCGCCGAGTCGCTGCTGGGGCAGGGCGACATGCTGTACCTGCCGCCGGGCGGCGGCGTGCCGATGCGCGTGCACGGCGCCTTCGTCGCCGATGACGAGGTGCACAAGGTGGTCGAGCACTGGCGGCAGCTGGCCGAGCCGCAGTACGTCGAGGGCATCCTCGAGGGCGGCGTGCCGGAGGAGGTCGATTCGGGCAGCGCGGTCGGCTTCGGCGGGCTGTCGCAGACGCTGGCCGAGGCCGGCGTCGACGGCGAGGCCGACCCGATGTACGACCAGGCGGTCGCGGTCGTCATCAAGCACAAGCGCGCGTCGATCTCGCTGGTCCAGCGCCACCTGCGCATCGGATACAACCGCGCTGCGCGGCTGCTCGAGCAGATGGAGAAGTCGGGCCTGGTGTCGGCGATGGCGACCAACGGCAACCGCGAGCTGCTCGTTCCGTCGTCGCAGGACGCGTGATGCACGGCAAGCGGCGCGCCTTCGTGGCGCTGTCGGCAGCGATGCTGTTCGCCGCCGGCTTCACGCCGGCGCACGCCGGCGGGCTCGACCAGTTACGCGCGTTCCTGGGCGACACGCGTTCGGCGCGCGGCGAATTCACGCAGAAGGCGCTGCGCGCCGACGGCAGCGTCGCCGAATCGAGCGGCGGTGAATTCGCCTTCGCGCGCCCAGGACGCTTCCGCTGGGACGTGCGCCGGCCGTTCGAGCAACTGCTCGTCGCCGATGGCCAGCGGCTCTACTTCTTCGACAAGGACCTGAACCAGGTCACCGTCAGACGGCTCGCCGACGCACTGAGCGCGACGCCGGCGGCGATCCTCTTCGGCGACGGCGATCTCGAGCGCGACTTCGCGTTGCGCGAACTGCCGCCGCGCGACGGTCTCGAATGGATCGAGGCCGTGCCGCGCAACAAGGACGCCGGCATCGAGCGCATCGCGCTGGGTTTTCGCGATGGCCTTCCCGGAACGTTGGAGGTCGGCGACGCGTTCGGACGAACGACGGTGTTCGAGTTCCGTGCAATCGCCCGAAACGCCGCGGTGGCGCCCGAGGTGTTCCGCTTCGTGGCGCCGAAGGGCGTCGATGTCGTCGAGCAGTAGCGCCGGCGCGGCGGCTCAGCGCGTGGCGCCGCCCGCTGCGCCGGGTGATCGGGTCGACCGCGTCGACACCCCCGCGCTGATCCTCGATCTCGATGCCTTCGAAGCCAATGTCGCCGCACTGCACGGCCATGCGGCGGCGCGCGGCGTGCGCGTGCGCGCGCACGGCAAGGCGCACCGGTGTCCGGGCATCGCGCTGCGGCAGCTCGCGAGCGGCGCGGTCGGCGTCTGCTGCCAGAAGGTCGGCGAGGCAGAGGGTTTCGCCGAGGCGGGCATCGCCGACATCCTGGTCAGCAACGAGATCGTCGACGACGCCAAGCTCGAGCGGCTCGCGCTGCTCGCCCGGCGGGTGCGGCTCGCCGTCTGCGTCGACCATTCCGACGCAGTGCGTGCGCTCGCGCGCGCGTGCACGCGCCACGGTGCCGGTGTCGACGTGCTGATCGACCTCGACGTCGGGCAGCGGCGTTGCGGCGTCGCCGGGCCCGCCGAGGCGCTGGTGCTGGCGCGACACGTCGCCGAAGCGGCGCCGGCGCTGCGCCTGCGCGGCGTGCAGGCGTACCACGGCGGTGCCCAGCACCTGCGCACGCCCGCCGAACGCCGCGCGGCGATTGCCGACGCCGGCGCGTCGGCCGCACGGGTGCGCGACGCGCTTCGCTCGGCCGGCCACGCTTGCGACGAGGTGAGCGGCGGTGGCACCGGCACGTTCGCGTACGAGGTGGCGTCGGGCGTCTTTACCGAGGTGCAGCCCGGATCGTATGCACTGATGGATCTCGACTACCGGGTCAACGAGGCGGACCCGTCGGTGCCGGCCATGCGGCAGGCGGTTGGCGTCCTGGTCGCGGTGATGAGCGTGCGCGATTCGCATGCAGTGCTCGACGGCGGGCTGAAGTCGCTGTCGGTCGACTCCGGGCTGCCGGCAATGCGCTTGCCGGGCTGGCGCGTGCGCGGCGTCTCCGACGAGCATACGGTGATCGAGCCGCTCGGCGGGGCGCGCGCACCGGTGCCGCTGCCGCTCGGTGCTCGCTGCGTGCTCGATCCGGGGCACTGTGATCCAACGGTCAACCTGCACGATTGGGTCGTCGCGTACCGCGGCGATCGCGTCGACGCGGTGTGGCCGGTGCTGCCGCGCAGCGCCTCGCGCTGAGCCGGGCGCACCGGCGCATGCGGTAAGCTCGAAGCTTCGCAACGCAACGGAGATCCGTTTCGATGAGCAGCGCGGCTCCCGCGGCGCCCGCGCTCGAGCCCGGCGACACCCGCGTCATCGTGGTGGTCGGAATCGCGCACGGCGTCTCGCACTTCTTTCACCTGGTCCTCCCGCCGCTGTTCCCTTGGCTGAAGGACGCGTTCGCGCTGTCGTATTCCGAGTTGGGCCTGCTGGTGACGCTGTTCTTCGTGATCTCGGGCGTCGGCCAGTCCGTGGCGGGGTTCCTCGTCGATCGCGTCGGCCCGGTGCCGGTGATGCTGGGCTCGATGGGGCTGTTCGCGGCCTCGGCGGCCGCGCTGTCGCTCGCGCCCGGCTTCGCGGGCCTGATGCTTGGCGCCGCGCTCGCCGGTCTCGGCAACGCATCCTTCCACCCGGTCGACTACTCGATCCTGAACCGCAAGGTGGCCGCACGGCGGCTCGGTCACGCGTACGCCGTGCACGGCATCTCCGGCAACCTCGGCTGGGCGCTGGCACCGGTGTTCGTCGTGACCATCGCGCGGTTCGCCGGCTGGCGCGAGGCCTTCGCCGGCGCGTCGTTGCTGGCGCTGGCGGCGCTCGCGCTGGTCTGGGTCAATCGCTCGGCGCTCGAGGCGCCGGCGCACCGGGATGCCGGGACGGTGTCTGCGATCCACGGCGCGGCGGGCGGCACCTTCGGCTTCCTGCGGTTGCGCGCGGTGTGGCTCAGCTTTGCGTTCTTCCTGGCCTACGCCGTCGCGCTGGGCGGCGTGCAGACGTTCGGCCCCGAGGCTGCTCGCCTGCTGCACGACGTCCCGCTCGAATGGGTCGCGCTGTGCCTGACCGTGTACATGCTGGCGAGCGCGGGCGGCACGATCGTCGGCGGCTTCCTCGCCAGCGACGCCGAGCGCGCCGAGCGCGTGATCGGCGTCTGCTTCGGCGGCGCAGCGCTGGTCGCCGTCAGCGTTGCGCTGCTGCCGTGGCCGGGCTGGGTCGTTCCGCTGCTGTTCGGCGCGATGGGCGTCGCCGGCGGCATCGCCAATCCGTCGCGCGACCTGTTGATCAAGCGCGCGGCGCCGCCGGGGGCGACCGGACGCGTCTACGGCGTCGTCTACTCCGGACTGGACGTCGGCATGTCGCTCGCGCCGGCCGCGTTCGGCCTGATGATGGACGCGGGCGCGCCTGCGGGCGTCTGGATGGGCATCGCGCTCGCGCAGGCGGCGCTGATCGTCGGCGCGTTCCGGGCTGGGCGCGCCACGCGGGTTCGCGATGCCGCGCCGGACGCGGTCTGACGGCGCGGCGGCCGATCCGCCCGACGCCGGCGGCGACCTGTTCCCCGCGGCGCCGGCCGCCGATGCGCCGCTCGCCGAGCGCCTGAGGCCGCGTTCGATCGACGAGGTGATCGGGCAGTCGCACCTGCTCGGGCCCGGCAAGCCCTTGCGCGTCGCCTTCGAATCGGGACGCCCGCATTCGATGATCTTCTGGGGGCCGCCGGGCGTCGGCAAGACCACGCTCGCCCGGCTGATGGCCGACGCGTTCGACGCGCAGTTCATCGCGATCTCGGCGGTGCTGGGCGGCGTCAAGGAGATCCGCGAAGCGGTCGTCGCGGCGCAGTTGGCGCGCGAGCGCGGCCGGCGAACGATCCTGTTCGTCGACGAGGTGCACCGTTTCAACAAGGGGCAGCAGGACGCGTTCCTGCCGCACGTCGAGAGCGGCCTGTTCACCTTCATCGGTGCGACGACCGAGAATCCGTCGTTCGAGGTCAACGGCGCGCTGCTGTCGCGGGCCCGGGTCTACGTGCTCGAGCCGCTGTCGCCGCACGAGCTGGGCGAGCTGTTCGAACGCGCGCTGTTGCACGCGGCAGAACGCGCGAGCGGCGAGGGCGGTGGGAGCAGTGACGGCGCCGAGGGTGCAGCGGTCGGCTTCGACGCTGCGGCGCGCGAGCGGCTGGTCGGCTGGGCCGACGGCGACGCGCGGCGCCTGCTGAACGCGATCGAGATCGTCGCCGACGCGGCGCACGCGGCCGGCGTCGCCTCGGTCGACGCTGGCTTTCTCGAGAACGCGCTGTCGCAGAACCTGCGGCGCTTCGACAAGGGCGGCGAGGCGTTCTACGACCAGATCAGCGCGCTGCACAAGTCGGTGCGCGGTTCGGACCCCGACGCATCGCTGTACTGGCTCGCGCGGATGATCGACGGCGGCGCCGATCCGCGCTACCTGGCCCGCCGTATCGTGCGAATGGCCAACGAAGACATCGGACTGGCCGATCCGAGGGCGCTGGCGATGGCGCTCGACGCGGCCGAGGTCTACGAGCGGCTCGGCTCCCCCGAGGGCGAGCTCGCGCTGGCGCAGGCGGTGGTCTACTTGGCCTGCGCGGCGAAGTCGAACGCCGTCTACGTTGCGTGGAAGCGTGCGCGCGGCTTCGTCGCGGAGCACGGCTCGGCGCCGGTGCCGATGCACCTGCGCAATGCGCCGACCAGGCTGATGAAGGGACTCGGCTACGGCAGGGGCTATCGCTACGCGCATGACGAGGAAGGCGGCTATGCGGCCGGCGAGCGTTACTTCCCGGACGGCGTCGAGCCGGCGCCGTTCTACGAGCCGCTCGAGCGCGGACTCGAGACGAAGATACGGGAGAAGCTGGCCTGGCTGAGGTCGCGCGACCGAAGCGCGGCGGGCGACCGGTCGGACGGGTAGCGCGGCGACGCGAGGTCGCCCAAGTCCGTCCGCGTGCGACGCGCGCCTTGGTACACTCGGCGTCCCGCGTTTGCAGCCGCTCGCGCCGTCGGCACCCGCTCCAATGCTCGATCTCACCCAGCTCCGCAAGGACCCCGAAGCCGTCGCCGCGCGCCTGGCGTGTCGCGGCTACGCGCTCGATCTCGACGCGTTGCGCACGCTGGAGGCCGAGCGCAAGGCGCTGCAGGTGCGCGCCGAGGAGCTGCAGGCGCGCCGCAACGCGCTGTCGAAGTCGATCGGGCAGCTGAAGTCGCGCGGCGAGGATGCGTCGACGGCGCTCGCCGAAGTGGCGGGCCTCGGCGACGAGCTGAAGGCGGCCGCCGAACAGAACGAGGCGGTGCAGGCGAAGCTGCAGGACTGGCTGTTGCAGGTGCCCAACCTGCCGCACGAGTCGGTGCCGGCCGGTCGCGACGAGCGCGGCAATCGCGAGGTGCGCCGCTGGGCGCCTGCCGGCAGGGATCCCGCGCCGCTCGGCTTCGAGCCGCGCGACCACGTCGACGTGGGCGAGCCGCTGGGGCTCGACTTCGAGACGGCAGCGAAGCTGTCCGGCTCGCGCTTCGTCGTCATGAAGGGCGCCATCGCGCGGCTGCACCGCGCGCTCGCGCAGTTCATGCTCGACGTGCAGACCGGCGAGCACGGCTACACCGAGTGCTACACGCCCTACATCGTGAACCGCGAGACCTTGCGCGGCACCGGCCAGTTGCCGAAGTTCGAGCAGGACCTGTTCGCCGCGAAGAAGGGCGGCCAGGAGGGCGACGGCGAGACGCTGTACCTGATCCCGACCTCCGAGGTGCCGCTGACCAACTTCGTGCGCGACCGGATCGTGCCGGCGGCCGAGCTGCCGATCCGGCTCACCGCGCACACGCCGTGCTTCCGCTCGGAGGCGGGCTCGTACGGGCGCGACACGCGCGGCATGATCCGCCAGCACCAGTTCGACAAGGTCGAGATGGTGCAGGTCGTTCACCCCGACGCGTCGTACGACGCGCTCGAACAGATGGTCGGCCACGCCGAGGCGATCCTGAGGAAGCTCGACCTGCCGTACCGCGTGATGCTGCTGTGTGCGGGCGACATGGGCTTCGGCGCCGCCAAGACCTACGACCTCGAGGTCTGGTTGCCGGCGCAGAAGGCTTACCGCGAGATCTCGTCAGTGTCGAATTGCGAGGCGTTCCAGGCGCGCCGGATGCAGGCGCGCTTTCGCGGCGCCGACGGCAAGACGAGCCTGCTCCACACGCTCAACGGTTCGGGGCTCGCGGTCGGCCGCACGCTGGTCGCGGTGCTCGAGAATTGCCAGCAGGCCGACGGATCGGTACGGGTTCCGGACGTCCTGGTGTCGTACATGGGCGGGCTGCGTCGGATCGAACCCTGACCGGAGGAGCGCCGCGCGCGGCGCGCGGCCGGGCACGCGTCGTCCGGCCTGCGTCCTTTGATATACTGAAAAGCTTCGCGTCACGACCCGCGCGGAACCCGGAAAGGTGGCAGAGTGGTCGAATGCGCCGGACTCGAAATCCGGTTTACGGTTACACCGTAACGTGGGTTCGAATCCCACCCTTTCCGCCAAGCGCCAGCACCGGCGCGGGACTCCATAGCCGCGCGCAACCGGACCGCAGGACGGCGAATCGCCTGCGCTACCATGGCGGCGGTCGCGCGGCGCACCCACGCGCTGCGCGGTCCCGTCGAGGTCGGCGTGCACAAGCGGAGGGCCGAGGTGGGCAAAGGCAACGCGTTCGAGCGGGACAAGCTGATCCGCTTTCATCACTGCGATCCGGCCGGGATCGTCTTCTATCCGCAATACTTCATCCTGTTCCACGAGCTGGTCGAGGACTGGTTCAACCACGGCCTGCAGCACAACTACGCCGAGCTGGTCTATCGCCAGCGGCTCGGGCTGCCGATGGTGCGCGTCGAGTGCGATTTCCTGTCGCCCAGCAAGATCGGCGAGATGCTGACGCTGAGCCTGGGCGTGCGGCGCATCGGGCGCAGTTCGCTCGGACTCGCGGTCGAAGGGGTGGCTGGCGGCGTGCCACGCGTGCGTGCGGCGCTGACCGTGGTGCTGGCCGACGTCGACGGTTTGCGCTCGGTTGCCTTCCCGGCGGAACTGCGCGCCGGCATCGAGCGCTACCTGACCGGTTGACCCGGCTCGCGCGGGCGTCGGCATGACCCCGGCGCCGGCTGGGCGGTGCCGAAACTGTGCCGAATGTCCCATTCGGCGCCCGCACGGTCGACCGATTCGGCGCTGCCCATGCAACTTGTTCACTGATCGCCCATAGCGGTTCCGATAGCATCGCTCCTGTCGCAACGAGCCCCTCAGGCAGGTCCGGTTCCCGGATCGACCGATCGGCGGCCCGCGCCAGAAGAAGTCGATGACCGAATCGGACCTGTCGTTCCCTAGACCCCCGCCGCGTTCGCTGCTGTTCGCGCGCACCCGCGAGTCGCTCGCGGATGCGCTGTCGGACGCCGCGACCGACGCGCTGCCGGCGATCGCCGACCAGCTCGACGCCGCCGCCGAGCGCGCGCTCGACGGGCGCGAGCGGCAGTCGCTGCTCGGCGCCGCACTGCGGCTGCGACGCGAGACGGCCAGCCGCGTGACGAAGGTCGCCGACGCGCTGGCGCGCCGCGCGAGCCGCTGCATCGAGGCGTTCCGCCGCGCCGGGGAAGGCGACGAGGCGCAGCCGCTTGCTCTGGTCGAGGACGAGGAACTCGAGGCGCAGATCCTCGCCGCCGACCTGGCCGGCGCCGCACGCGAACGAGCCGGGAGAACCTATCCGCGCTACGTCGCGCGGTTGAGACAGCTGATCGATCACGACTGGGGCGACGACGACCTGAATCCGCTGGGGGCTCGCACCCTCGCGAGCGCCGCGGTGGCTTCGCTCGACGGCGTCGCCGAGGGCGCGCGCGCGCGCGCCGCGCTGCGCCAGCTGGTGCTCACGGCGTTCGCGGCGCCGATCGCCGAGGCGATCGAGCGCGCCGACGGCCTGCTCGAAGAAGCCGGCGTGTCACCGGCCGAGCCGGTCGGCGTCGCGCCGGAGCCTGCAACGGCGGTGCCCGAACCCGCCGCGGTGGCGCCCGGACCGGCCGCGATCGCGCCGGAGTCGCGGGCGCCGCGTGACGAGGACATCGACGTCGGCGAGCCGATCGACACGGCCCCCGGCCCGGAGCCGTTTCCCGAGGCGCCCGATGCGTTGCCGATGGCGCCCATGCCGGGCGCGGACGAAGGGCTGCCGGCCGCACCGCGCGACGCCGAAGCGCCCATCGACGCACTCCCGACGGCCTCGTCGGAGAGCGCGCCCGCTGCGCCGGGCGTCGAGCGCCGCAGCGGGGCCGTCTCGCGCGCGATCGGCGTGACGCTGCAGGCCGACCGCGACGCGGCCACGCTGGGCAGTTCGCCGCTGGCCTCGGTGCCCGAAGGACAGCGGCTGCGCGTGTTGCCCATGCTGCAGCCGGTGGCGGATATCGAGCGCGACGCGGTCGCGTTCGCCCATGCGATCGGCGCCATGCCGTACAGCCGGGAAGCGCGCGCCGAATTCTTCGGCAACGTGCGCACGCGAATGCGCGAGGCGGGTGCCGCCCCGGCCCAGGTCGCCGTCGTCGACCTGGTGGCGGCGATGTTCGACTACGTGATCGACGACCGGCGACTCCCCGAGGCCGCCAAGCCGCTGGTCTGGCGGCTGCAGCAGCCCGCGGTGGCGCTGACCTTGCTCGATCCGGCCTACCTCGGCGACGACCCTCGCTCGTTGAGGAAGCTCATCGAGCACTTCGGCGCGATCTCCGCCGCCTTCGGCGAGGACATCGTGCGCGGCAGCGAGCTCTATCGCCGCCTCGAGACGGTCGTGCGAGCGGTCGAGATCGTCTCGAGCGCGCTGCAGTCGCGATCGGCGGTGATGGCGCAGCAGGTCGAGAAGGAATACTCGCGGGCGGCCCGCAGCGTCGGGCAGCTGATCGACCGCGTGGTGCGCGAGCGCCGCACGCTCGAGGAGACGCCGAGCCGCCGCAACCGGCGAGACTATGCCAGGCGCCCGAACCGCGAACGCGAGAAGCAGGTCACCGAGCGCCTGCGCACGATGCTCGCCGCTCGGCTCGACCGCCACCGTGCGCCGCAGTCGGTGCGCGAGTTCGTCGACAATGTCTGGCTGCGCCACATGCGGACGGCGGCGCTGCGCAACGGCGAGGAGAGCTCGGAGTTCCGCGTGTCGCTGCAGGTGGTCGACGACCTGCTGTGGAGCCTCGACGAGGATGGCGAGCGGCACAGCCGCCGCGAACTGGCGCAGCGCATACCCCCGCTGATCCGGTTGATGACACAGGGCGTGCGCGAGATCGGTGCCAAGGAGGACGAGTTCAAGTCGTTCTTCGACGAGCTGTTCCTGATCCACCTGCGGCGGATGCAACGTCGCGAGCGCGAGCGAGGCGTCACGACGCGGGCGCGGCTGGACGGCGGAACCGCCGCCGGCGTGCCGACGCTGGCCGAGCAGGTCGCCGCGAGCGGACCCGCGACCGCGCCGCGAGAGCCCCCGTCGACCACGGTCCGGCCGCCCGCTCCGCAGCCGGCGCCTGCGGTCGCAGCCGTGCCGCCGCCGGCAGCGACTGCAGCCACGACGGGTGCCGAAGCCGGGCATGAACGCGGCGACGAAGACGGCACCGAGCGCCGGCTGCTGGAGATCCTGGAGTCGCTCGATCTCGCCGACCTGCCCGAGTTCCCGCAGCGCCGTCCGCTCGGGGCCGAACAGTCGATCGCGCAGATGCGGCGCGGCGACTGGATCGAGTTGGTCGCGCGCGACGGCGGCAGCAGCTACCTGAAGGTCGCCTGGATCAACCACCGCCGGACGGTCGCGTTGCTGGTGCGGCACGCCGACCGCAAGGCGATGTCGCTGCGCACCGAAGAGCTTCAGGCGCGCTTCGAGCAGGGGCGCGCGTTCCTTCTCGGCGACCGCTAGAGGTCCTCGCGACGCGTCCGAGGTGTCTGCACTATAGTGCTTGACATGCCCGGGTGAAGGAATTACGGTGCATCCGCCGATCGCCTCGCACCGCCGGGGTTTCGGTGCGTCGCCCGTCGTCCGAGCGTGCCTGGGCGACCGTTCCCGGATCGCTGCGATCCGGGAAGCCCCGCGGTTGCGCTCGGCTCGCTGACAGCGCAATCTTGGTCGGCTATCGTTCGCGGATCGTCATTCGCGGAATGGTCGGGCGCCGTCGCAGGCGGATCGATGGCGGCCCATTCGATTGTCAAGGACAGGAGAGTTCGATGGACAGGAGACACGCAGTGAAGCTGGCCGCGGCGGCGGTCGTCGCGGCAATGGCAGGTGGTGCCGCGGCGCAGGGCAAGCCCGTGAAGGTCGGCTTCATGCTGCCATACACTGGAACCTACGCGGCACTCGGCACCGCGATCGAGAACGGATTCCGGCTGTACGTCGAGGAGCAGGGCGGCAAGCTGGGCGGGCAGCCGATCGAGTTCGTACGCGTCGACGACGAGAGCGATCCTTCCAAGGCCACCGACAACGTCAACAAGCTGATCAAGCGCGACCAGGTCGACGTGGTCGTGGGCACGGTCCATTCGGGCGTCGCGATGGCGATGGCCAAGGCGGCGAAGGACAGCGGCACCTTGCTGATCGTGCCGAACGCCGGCGCCGACGCGGTGACCGGGCCGATGTGCGCGCCGAACATCTTCCGCACTTCGTTCTCGAACTGGCAGCCCGGCTATGCGATGGGCGAAGTGGTGGCCAAGCGCGGCCACAAGACCGCGGTGACGATCACCTGGAAGTACGCGGCGGGCGACGAGAGCGTCAACGGATTCAAGGAAAGCTTCACCAAGGGCGGCGGCAAGGTCCTGAAGGACCTGACCGTGCCGTTCCCGAACGTCGAGTTCCAGGCGCTGCTGACCGAGATTGCGTCGCTGAAGCCCGACGCGGTCTACACGTTCTTTGCGGGCGGCGGAGCGGTGAAGTTCGTCAAGGACTACGCGGCGGCCGGTCTCGGCAAGAGCATTCCCCTCTATGGCGCCGGCTTTCTGACCGATGGCACGCTCGAGGCGCAGGGCGACGCGGCGCAGGGCCTGATGACGACGCTGCACTACGCCGACGGCCTCGAAAATCCGAAGGACAAGGCGTTCCGCCTCGCCTACGCAAAAGCCTACAAGCTGCAGCCCGACGTCTACGCGGTGCAGGGCTACGACGCCGCGCAACTGCTCGGCGCGGGCCTCGCGGCGGTCAAGGGCGACAAGGGCAAGCGCGACGCGATGTACGCCGCGATGGCCAAGGCGCGCATCGACAGCCCGCGCGGCGCGTTCACGCTGTCGAAGTCGCACAACCCGGTGCAGGACATCTACCTGCGCAAGGTCGAAGG
>DAORSF010000026.1:0-11841 GCA_035443405.1 Burkholderiaceae bacterium
CGACGCTGATGAGCGCGATGTACCGCAGCTTCAGCGCCGAGCACGGCCTGTCGCTGGGGAATCCATCGCTGTACTCGACGCGCCGCTTCTACGCCGAGCTCGACCGGATCGAGCAACTCCAGCGCAGGCGCTTCGGCGCGGTGACGCTGGCGACCACGTCCCAGTGGGTGCTGATGCGGCGCTTCTTCGAGTCGGTGGCTGCGCGGCTGCGCGAGCTGGAGGAAGTCGCCGACCGCGAGATCCAGGCTTGGCTGCGCACGGTCATGTCGCCGATCGAGACGCAGGTGCGCGAGCACCAGCTCCAGCTCAAGCGGCGGCTCGACTCGGTGCGGCGCGTGCTCGACGCCAACGAGAGCCTCGAGACGCGGATCGCCGAGGTCGAGCGCCAGCGCGCCGAGGCCGAGCAGCGCATCGCGCTGGCCGAGGAGTTCGCACTGCAAGTGCGCGAGCTGCTCGGGGAGCCCGCGGGCACCGCCGAACTCGCGACGGCCTGAGGATCTTCGGCCGGCCGCGGAGGGTGCACGGGCTCAGCCGTACAATCGGCCGCGTGATCGCCTCACGCCTCATCCACTGGCAGCGCCGCCACGGACGCCACGACCTGCCCTGGCAGAACACTCGCGACGCGTACCGGATCTGGCTGTCCGAGGTCATGCTGCAGCAGACGCAGGTCGGCACCGTGGTGCCCTACTACCTTCGCTTCGTCGAGCGCTTTCCCGACGTCGGCGCGCTGGCTGCGGCCGAGCTCGACGAGGTGCTCGCGACGTGGAGCGGCCTCGGGTACTACAGCCGTGCGCGCAACCTGCACCGCTGCGCACGCGAAGTCCTCGCGCGGCACGGCGGCGCGTTTCCCGGCGATCCGCTGCGACTCGCGGCGTTGCCCGGCATCGGCAGGTCGACCGCTGCGGCGATCGCGGTGTTCGCCTTCGGGCGGCGCGCAGCGATCCTCGACGGCAACGTGCGTCGGGTGCTGTGCCGGCACGCGGGCCTGCGCGGCCACCCCGGCGTGCGTGCCGTGGAGAACGAACTGTGGCGCATCGCCGAGGAGCTGCTGCCGGACAACGACGTGGAGTCCTACACGCAGGGGCTGATGGATCTCGGCGCCACGGTGTGCGTGCGCAGGCGACCCGCGTGCGACGCCTGCCCGCTCGCCGACGATTGCCGGGCGCGTCGTGACGGTGCGGTTGCGGAACTCCCGACGCCACGACCGAGGCGAAGCGTGCCGACGCGCCGGTGCGCGATGATCGTAGTGCGACAGGGCGACCGGGTCCTGCTCGAGCGCCGGCCGCCGACCGGCGTGTGGGGCGGGCTCTGGAGCCTGCCGGAAGCGGACCTGCCTCAGCCGGGCGCCGGCGATGCGCGCCGTCCGGCCGCGCTCGCCCGCGAAGTCGCGCAGCGCTTCGGGTTGCGCGTGGCGCGCGCGAAGGCGCTCGCGCCGTTCGAACACGCGTTCACGCATTTCCGGCTGCAGGTGCAGCCGGTCGCCTGCGAACTGGTCGCGGCGGGCGGCGTCGCCGACGCGCCCGGCCTGGCGTGGCTCGCGCTCGTCGAAGCCGGCGCGGCGGCGCTGCCGCGCCCCGTGAAGACGCTTCTGGAGGGCCTGGCGATCAGATCACGCGGTGCTGTTGAAGGTACTGGTGGATCACCGAAAGGCGCGTGATGGCGTCGTCGAGTTCCATCAGCTTCTGGCGCGCGCGCGGCGGGATCGGCAGGAACTCGCAGAGCCGGTTGCTCACCCACGCTGCCGACTCGAACGCGTAGGGGGCCGCGATCATCTGCCGCATCGGGTCCGGTTCGCGCGCGACGAGGTCGTCGACCAGGCGCCGCACCAGCGACGCGCAGGCGGCGTATTCGGCCGGGATCGCTGCCGGCTCGTCGTCGTCGATCATGTCGACGTCGGCGCGGATCGAGCCGTCCTTGCGCACGCGCCGCTCGAGCACCCTGAATCGTCGCTCGCCGATCGTCCGCAGGTTCAGCAGTCCCGACGCTTCCCGGTCGAAGTCGACGATGCGCGCCGTGCACCCGATCGCCTCGTGCTGCGCGACCTCGCCGACTTCGCCGCCGTCGGTGATCAGGCACACGCCGAACGGCCGGTCGTCAGCCGTGCACTCGCGCACGAGCTCGAGGTAACGCGGCTCGAACACGCGCAGCGGCAACACCCCGCCGGGAAACAGGACGGTGCCGAGCGGAAAGATCGGCAGGTCGCGAACCACGACGGCGTCTTGCGGCTCAGGCATGCGTCGCCTGGCGCGATGCGAGGGCCCGGTGGCGCACCAGCACGTGCTCGATGCGGCGGAAGCGCCGCGCGAGCTCCTCGACGCAGTAGACCGAGCGGTGCTGGCCGCCGGTGCAGCCGAGCGCCACGGTCAGGTAGCTGCGATTCTCGAGGATGTAGTGCGGCAGCCAGGTGTGCAGGAAGTTTCCGATGTGGTCGATCATGCGCTGCACCGACGGAATCGCCTGCAGGTACTCGGCCACCGGCGCGTCCAGCCCCGTCAACGGTCGAAGCTCGGGCGTGTAGAAGGGGTTCGGCAGGCAACGAACGTCGAAGACCAGGTCGGCGTCGAGGGGAACGCCGTGCTTGTACGCGAACGATTCGAACAGCAGCGTCAGCGGCGCGCGCTCGGTGCCCACGACGTCGCGTACCCAGCTGCGCAGCACGTTCGGATGCAGGTCGCTGGTGTCGAGCGAAACGCCGAGGTCTTCGAGCGCCGACATCAACTCGCGCTCGCGCTCGATCGACTCCACCAGCGTGCCGGTCGCATCGGGGCCTGCGCCGCGAAGCGACATCGGATGTCGCCGCCGGGTCTCGGAATAGCGCTGGACGAGCGTGTCCGTGCGCGCATTGAGGAAGATGATCTTGACGTCGTGCCCGTAGCGCCCGAGGCCGCTGGCGAGCTCGCGCAGGTCGCCGACCGACTCGCCGCTGCGCGCGTCCACCGACACCGCGACCTTCTCGTGGCCGGCTTCGCGAAGCGAAGTGATCACCTCGTGCAGGAAGCGGATCGGCAGGTTGTCGATGCAGAAGTAGCCGTCGTCCTCGAGGACGTTGATGGCGATCGACTTGCCCGAACCCGAGATGCCGGTGACCAGTACGATGCGCATCGACGCTACGCCTGCGATTCGATCAGCTTGCGCTGCCGCGCGAGGAACTCTCCGGTCGTGTCGAAGCCGCGCAGCTGCAGGATCGTGCTGCGCACGGCGGCCTCGGTGAGGACGGCCAGGTTGCGCCCGGCGGCAACCGGGATGACCACCTTCGGGATGGCGAGGCCGAGCACGTCCTCGGTCAGCGCTTCGAGCGGCAGGCGCTGGTACTCGTCCTCCATCGTGCTGCGGCGGACCAGGTGGACGATCAGCTTGAGCGTCATCTTCCGGCGCACTGCCGTCTCGCCGAAGATGGTCCGGATGTCCAGCAGGCCGAGCCCGCGCACCTCCAGCAGGTCGCGCAGCAGCGCCGGACAGCGCCCCTCGATCGCGTGCGGCGCGATGCGTGCGAGTTCCACGACGTCGTCGGCCACCAGTCCGTGGCCGCGGCTGATCAATTCGAGCGCGAGCTCGCTCTTGCCCAATCCGGACTCACCCGAGATCAGGACGCCCATGCCGAGCACGTCCATCAGCACGCCGTGCATCGTGCAGGTCCTGGCGATGGCCTTCGTCAGGTAGACGCGCAGGAACTCGATGACGCGTGCGGCCGGCAACGGCGTGCCGAGCACCGGCAGTCCGTCGGCCGACGCGCGCTCGAGCAGGTCCGCCGGCGGGGTCAGCCCGTCGGCGACGATGATCGCCGGTGGATGGCCGGCCACGAGGTCCTCGTCGAGCGCCGCGCTGCGCGCAGCGCCGACGCGCCGCGTGTACGCCATCTCCGCGTTCCCGAAGACGTGGATGCGGTTCGGATGGATCAGGTTCAGGTAGCCGACGAGGTCGGCCGGCTCGGTCGAGCCCGGCGCGGCGTCACGGTCGGCGCCGCTTTCGCCGGTCAGCCAGGCGAGTTGCAGCTGGTCGCGGTTCTGTTCGAACAGCGTGCGGACAGTGACGCTCATGCGTCAAGGATACAGCCGTCCGCGGCGCACGCGGCGCCTCGGCCCTGCGACCGTCGAAATCAGGCCGCCGGGCGGAACGGACCCCATGTCGTGAGAATACGGTGCATCTGCACGGGATCGTCGCAGTTCGCCATCGAATCGCGGATCGTGGCGTCCGAAAGGAGTTCGGCCAGTTCCGACAGCAACTCGAGGTGCTCCTCGGTCGCGGCTTCCGGAACCAGAAGGAAGACCAGCAGGTTGACGGGTTTGCCGTCGGGCGCGTCGAACGGAATCGGCTCGGCCAGGCGCACGACTGCGGCCAGTGCGTCCTTCAGCCCCTTGATCCGGCCGTGCGGAATCGCGACGCCTTCGCCGAGCCCGGTCGATCCGAGCCGCTCGCGCGCGAACAGCGAGTCGAAAACCTTGCCGCGCTCGATGCCGTGGTTGTTTTCGAACAGCAGTCCGACCTGTTCGAACAAGCGCTTCTTGCTGGTGACCGACAGGTCGAGCACCACATTGGTGGGCGCCAGCAGCCTGGAAAGGCGGTTCATTGCGGCGATGCCCGTGGAATCCGGCGTGACGCTTTGCAGCATGAGTAAACACCCCCAACGGCATTGCCTAAGCAGGGGGAAGTATATAGAGAGGGGCGCTGAATGAAAGCTCTAATTGCGGCGCCGCAACAACACAGCCACATAAGCGGAACGTTCCCAGGTTCGCGGTCGCTCACGGCGTCCGGCCTTACAGTGTCCGCCGCTGGGCGACCGGAGGTATCCGGAGCGCCTCCCGGTACTTCGCTACGGTTCGTCGAGCCACCACGAAGCCCTGCTTGCCGAGCATCTCCGCGACGTGTCCGTCGGAAAGGGGCTGGGCAGGGTTCTCGGCGGCGAACAGGTCCTTCATCAGCGCGCGGATCGCCGTGCTCGACGCGGCGCCGCCGCTGTCGGTCGCAACGTGGCTGCCGAAGAAGTACTTCAACTCGACGATGCCAAATGGTGTGAGCATATACTTCTGCGTCGTGACACGCGATACGGTCGATTCGTGCAGGCCCAGCGCGTCCGCGATCTCGCGCAACACGAGCGGACGCATCGCCACCGCACCGTGCGAAAAGTACGCCTTCTGGCGTTCGACGATCGCCCGCGCGACGCGCAGGATGGTGTCGAAGCGCTGCTGCACGTTCTTGATCAGCCATCGGGCCTCCTGCAGCTGCCCGGACAGGCCGCCGTTGCCGCCGCGATTGCGCCGGAGGATCTGCGCATAGGCGTCGTTGATCCGCAGGCGCGGCATCACGTCCGGATTCAGGGCGGCCACCCAGCCGCCGCGGCCTCGTCGGACGATCACGTCAGGAACCACGTAGCCCGTTTCGTTTTCGCCGAACGCTGCGCCGGGCTTGGGGTCGAGCCGACGGATCAGCGCCTGGGCCTCGCGCAGCGCCTCGTCATCGCAGTGCAGGGCGCGGCGCAGCTTCGCAAAATCCCGCGCGGCGAGCGCGTCGAGGTGCCCCTCGACGATCGCCCGCGCGGTCGCCACGACCTCGGGCGCGTGCCCGATCGCCGCGTCGCCATGGTGCAGCTGCAGCAACAGGCACTCGCGCAGGTCTCGCGCGCCGACGCCGGTCGGGTCGAGGCTCTGCAGCAGCTTCAGTGCGGTCGAGATCTCCTCGGGCTCGATGGCGAGTTCCCGAGGCAGCAGCGCCACGATCTCCTCCAGCGAGGAATCGAGGTAACCATCGTCGTCGAGCGCGTCGATCAGCGTCGAAAGCAAGGCGCGGTCGCGCTGCGTGCACCGCAGTCCTGCGAGCTGCTGCGCGAGGTGCTCGCGCAGCGACGTGCCGGCGGCCGCGAGCTGCGGGTAGTCGCGCTCCTCGGCGTCGCCGCGCATCGCGCCCTCGCCGCTCCAGTCGTGGCCGTGGCTGTCGCCGGTCTCCCATGCCGCGTCCGCGCGGAGATCGGCGTCGGAAGCCATCGCTGCCGGTTCGCCCGTCGGCGCGGGATCGCCCGAGCCGGCACCGCCGGCGAAATCGGCGCCTTCGTCCGCCGCCCGGCCCCGGTCGTCGTCGAGGCCGCCGTTCGGGGCGATCCGCACGCATGCCTGCAGCGGGTCGTCGAGCCGTTCGAGCAACGGGTTGTCGGCGAGCGCCTGATCGAGCTCCTGGTTCAGTTCGAGCGTCGACAACTGCAGCAGGCGAATCGACTGCTGCAGCTGCGGTGTGAGCGCGAGCTGGGGGGCGAGCTTGAGCTGGAGCGACGGTTTCATCGGTCATCCGGGCACTGCGCGCTGCTGGTGGCGGCGCGACGATGCCGGGCCGTGTCGCGCTACATCGAGAAGTGCTCGCCGAGGTAATAGCGGCGCACGTCTTCGTTCTGGACGACCTCGTCCGGGCGCCCTGAAGCAAGAACAGTACCAGCCCTGATGATATACGCGCGGTCGCAGATGCCAAGCGTTTCGCGCACGTTGTGGTCCGTGATCAACACGCCGATCCGCCGATCCTTGAGAAACCGCACGATCCGCTGGATTTCGATCACGGCGATCGGGTCCACGCCGGCAAACGGCTCGTCGAGCAGGATGAACCTCGGCGAACCCGCGAGTGCCCGGGCAATCTCCACGCGACGCCGCTCGCCGCCGGACAGCGAATGCGCGCTGTTGGAGCGGATGTGCTCGATCTGCAACTCCGACAGCAGCGCGTCGAGCCGCCGGGAGACCTCGCCGCGTGGCAGCGGGCGTCCGCGTTCGTCGACCTGCAACTCGAGCACCGCGACGATGTTCTCTTCGACGCTGAGCTTGCGGAACACCGACGCTTCCTGCGGCAGGTAGGACAGCCCGAGCCGCGCGCGACGATGGATCGGCAGGTGGCCGATGGGCGCGCCGTCGAGCTCGATCGACCCGCCGTCGGAGGGGACCAGTCCGACGATCATGTAGAAGCAGGTGGTCTTGCCGGCTCCGTTGGGCCCGAGCAGGCCGACCACCTCGCCGCTGGCGACGTCGAGCGAGACGTCCTGGACGACCTTGCGGCCGTGGTACGCCTTCATCAGGTTGCGCACCGCCAGGCGGCTGTCGGCGCGCGCGGGGTCGCTCGTCGCGGATTCGGTCATCAGCGCGACGCGCCTTCGCGCGGCGGCGCCAGTTGTTCGGCCGGCTTCAGCGGCGCCGGCCCGGCCGGCCCCGCGGCCGGGGACGCTCCTGCGGCCGACGTCGCCGCAGTCTCGCGCGGCTGGATCACCACGCGCACGCGCCCGGCCGGATTGCCCGGCGTCGCGGCTGCGCCGCCGGCGCCCTCCACGGTGAAGAACTCGTTGCGGCTCTCGTAGAGGATGTCGTTGCCGTGGACCTCGTCGATCACCCGCTCCTTCTCGGTCCGGCGCATCATCGCCTGCTGCTGCAGCCTGAAGGTCTCGAGCTTGCCGTCGTAGTCGATCTGGCGGGCCTGCCCCTCGACGAACTGGTCGACGCCCTCGCGCTTCTGCCTGAAGAACGCGAGATTGCCGGACGCCGTGCCGTACTGGTAGCCCTCCGGATCCTGGCGGATCACGAGGCGGTCGGCACGCAGCAGGATCGTTCCCTTCGTCAGCACGACGTTCCCGGTGAACACGTTGATCTGCTTCGCGTCGTCGTACTGCATCCGGTCGGCTTCGACGTTGATCGGCTTGCCGCGGTCGGCCTTCTCGGCGATCGCCGGCCCCGGGAAACCGAACAGCAGCGCCGCAACCGCGGCGGCGAGCCGGATCGTGAAGGCGTGCCGGATCGTGGCGGGCAGGGGTCGGGGGTCGGGAAACGCGCGCATGGTCAGCGGGGTTGTTGCGGCGGCGGCCAGGTGAGCTGCACCCGGGAATCGACCCTCAACGAGCGGGCCGCATTATCGAATTCCATGCCGACGCCCGTCAAGACCGAGGCGCCGCGTTCGATGCGCACCGGCTCGTCGGTGCGCGCGATCTCGGTCTGGCTGAAGATCGTGACGCGCTCGGTGCGGATCGTCATGGCCGGCTCGGTCGCCGACTCCGAGCGAACCATCACCACGTTCCCCGTCAGCAGGGTTTCCTCGCCGTCGGCGCTCGAGCGGCCGTGATCCGCGCGAAGGCTGAGCTTCGGCCTCTGCGGGTCGAGGCTCACGAATACCGGCTTCTCGTAGGCGCTCGACTGGTCGTCGGGGTAGTGCAGCAATCGTTCGGTGGACACCCGGAACACCGGCTCGCCGCGCGCGTTGATGCGCGTGAACACCGCGTCCTCGACGAAGTAGTCGGGCTCGTGGCTCGGCGCACGCGCGACTGCCTGCCCGGCATCGCGCAACGAGGTCTGCGCCAGGTAGTACGTTCCCGCGGCGAGCGCCAGCAGCAGCGTCACCGAGAGCCCTGCCGCGAGCCTGTCGTGAAGGCGCGGCTTCACGACGGCGCGTCCGTGTAGCGCGACAACGCCGATGCGAGGCGCTGCTGCGACTGCAACACGAACTCGGCGAACTCGCGCACGGCCCCGCTGCCGGCGGGGGCGCGCGAGACCCAGTGCGCGCGCGCGCGCACCGCCGCCGGCGCGTCGGCCACGCTCGCCGCGAGGCCTGCCAGCGCCATCGCGCTGAGATCGGGCCAGTCGTCGCCGACGTAGGCGGCCTGCTGCGGGTCCAGGCCGAAGCGCTCGCACGACTCGCGCAGCGCGGCTGCCTTGTCTTCGACCCCCTGGCGAACCTCGTCGAACTTCAACTCGGCAGCGCGCACCTCCACGATCGCCGATCGACGCGCGGTGATCAGCGCCAGCCTGATGCCTGCCTCGCGCAGCAGCGTGAGGCCGAAGCCATCGCGCACGGAGAACGCCTTCATCGCCTCGCCGGCCGGCCCGATGAACAGGCGACCGTCGGTGAGCGTGCCGTCGACGTCGAGCGCCACGAGCCGGACGGCGGCCGCGCGGCGGGCGGCGTCTGCGTCGCTGCTCATTCAGACGACCTTCGCCGTCAGCAGGTCGTGTATGTGCAGCGCGCCGGCGAGGCGCCGATCGTCGCCGACGACCAGCAGCTGGCTGATCCGGCGTTCCTCCATGATGCGCACCGCCTCGGCCGCGAGCGCCTGCGCCTCGATCGTGGCGGGCGAGCGCGTCATCACGTCGTCGATTCGCAGCCCGCGGAGGTCGCGGCCCTGCTCGATCAGCCGGCGAAGGTCGCCGTCGGTGAAGATGCCGCCGAGCCGGCCGTCGTCGCCCACGATCGCGGTCATGCCCATGCGCTTGCGCGTGATCTCGAGTATCGCGTCGACGAGGCGGGCGCCTGCCGGCACCCGCGGCAGCGAGTCTCCCGATCGCATCACGTCGCCGACGCGGGTGAGGAGCCGGCGTCCCAGCGCGCCACCGGGATGCGACAGCGCGAAGTCCATCGGCCCGAAGCCGCGCGCGTCCAGCAGCGCCACCGCCAGCGCGTCGCCCAGCGCAAGCATCGCGGTGGTGCTCGCGGTGGGGGCGAGGTTCAGAGGACAGGCTTCGCGGTCGACCGCCGCGTCGAGATGAACGTCGGCCAGCCGCGCAAGCGGGGAACCGCGGTCGCCGGTGATGGCGATCAGCCGCGCGCCCTGGCGCTTGACGACGGGAACGATCGTCAGCAGCTCCTCGGTGCTGCCCGAGTTGGACAGCGCGACGAAGACGTCGTCGCGGGTGACCATGCCGAGGTCGCCGTGGCTGGCCTCGGCCGGATGCACGAAGAACGCCGGCGTGCCGGTCGACGCCAGGGTCGCGGCGATCTTGCGTGCCACGTGTCCCGACTTGCCGATGCCGCTGACCACGACGCGCCCGGCGCAGGCGAGGATCATCCGGCAGGCGTCGGCGAAGCTCGAGTCGATGCGGTCGGCGAGCCGCGCGACCGCGTCGGCTTCGATGCGCAACACCTCGCGCGCCCGTCCGATCAGTTGTTCGGGCGTCACAGCGGTCGATTCGCTCATGCACCCGAGTATATGACGACTCCGCCGCCGGGTGAGCGCACCGGCGGTCCGCCGCAATCCCGGTTTAGAATGCCGGGTTCGACGAAGATCCCGACGACGTCCTTCACGGCAGTCCTTCGATGCCAGACTTCCTTTCGCTGGACAGGGTCCGGTTCGGATACGGCAAGCGCGTCATCCTGAACGACATCTCGATGCGTTTCGAGCGCGGCAGGGTGGTCGCGCTCATCGGCGGTTCCGGCTCGGGCAAGACGACCATCCTTCGGTTGATCGGCGGGCAGTTGCGCCCGCAGCAGGGAGCCGTGGTGTTCGACGGACACGACGTGCACCGGCTCGATCGCGACGGCCTGTACGCGCTGCGCCGCCGGATGGGCATGCTGTACCAGTTCGGCGCGCTGTTCACCGACCTGAGTTCGTTCGAGAACGTCGCCTTCCCGATGCGCGAGCACACCGACCTTCCCGAGTCGATGATCCGCGACCTCGTCCTGTTGAAGCTCGAGGCGGTCGGCTTGCGCGGCGCGGCGCATCTCCGCACCTCGGAGCTGTCGGGCGGCATGGCGCGCCGTGTCGCACTGGCGCGCGCGATCGCCCTCGATCCGCCGCTGATCATGTACGACGAACCCTTCGCCGGCCTGGACCCGGTCGCGCTGGCGACGGTCGCGCAGTTGATCCGAAGGCTCAACGACGCGCTGGGCTGCGCGTCGATCGTGGTCTCGCACGACATCAAGGACGCGTTCGCGATCGCCGACCACGTGTTCCTGCTGGCCGGGGGGCGCATCGCCGCGCAGGGCACCCCGGACGAGATGAAGGCCTCCGAGGACCCGAACGTGCGGCAGTTCCTCGACGGAGACATCGACGGACCGATCGCCTTCCACTTCCAGGCGAAGCCGCTCGCCGAAGACCTGGGGCTGGGGGCCTGATGCGCACGCTGCTGCTTCCGCTGCAATGGCTGGTCGAGTTCGTCGGCAGCGTCGGCAAGGGGGCGCGCTTCTTCGTGCACCTGTGCTGGCTCGCGGTGGCCGCGCTGCGCCGCCCGAGGCTGGTCATCGACCAGATTCACTTCATCGGCAACTACTCGCTGTCGATCATCCTCGTGTCGGGACTGCTGATCGGCTTCGTTCTCGGCCTCCAGGGGTACTACACGCTGCGCCGCTACGGTTCCGAGGAAGCGCTCGGCGTGCTGGTCACGCTGTCGCTGGTGCGCGAGCTGGGGCCTGTCGTGACCGCGCTATTGTTCGCCGGGCGCGCCGGCACCTCGCTGACCGCCGAGGTCGGGCTGATGAAGGCCGGCGAACAGATCGACGCGATGGAGATGATGGCTGTCGACCCGGTGGCGCGAGTCCTCGCGCCCCGCTTCGCGGCCGCGGTATTCTCGATGCCGTTGCTGGCGGCGCTGTTCTCGGCGCTCGGCGTGCTCGGCGGTTACCTGGTCGGTGTCGCGATGATCGGCATCGACGCCGGCGCCTTCTGGTCGCAGATGCAGGCCGGGGTCGACTGGCTCGATGACGTCGGCAACGGCGTGGCCAAGAGCGTCGTCTTCGGCTTCACGGTGGCGTTCGTGGCGCTGTACGTCGGATTCAACGCACAGCCGACGCCCGAGGGGGTCGCGCGCGCGACGACGACGACGGTCGTCGCCGCGTCGCTGGCGATCCTCGGGCTGGATTTCGTCATGACCGCACTGATGTTCAGCGCGAACTGAGCCGTGCGGCGCGCAAGGCTCGGACAGGACATGGAGAGAATTCGATGAAACGCTCGGGAGTCGACCTGCTGGTCGGATTGTTCGTGCTGCTCGGTTTCGGCGCGCTGGTGTTCCTCGCGCTGCGCGCCGGCAACATGAGCAGCGCCGTCGGCCTCGGCCCGACCTACGAGACCACGGCCCGTTTCGACAACATCGGCGGACTGAAGCCGCGCGCCGCCGTTCG
>DAORSF010000027.1:0-2812 GCA_035443405.1 Burkholderiaceae bacterium
TGTCGAAGGAACTCGACGCCGAGAAGGTCGAAGCCCGCTTCGAGCACGGCGTGCTGAAGCTGCGTATTCCGAAGGCCGAGCACGCCCAGCCCAGGCGCATCGTCGTCCAGGGCGCCTGATCGTCGCGCGCCCGCGGCACCGCGGCTAAGATGGCCGGGTGCCCGGGTGGCCCCCGCCCCCGGGATGACGGGATCCGGGAATGAGCGAAGCGCTTCCACAGCGACCGTTCGACTCACTGGCCGACGGCAGGATGGTCGCCTGCGTGGACATCGGCGGCACCAAGGTCGCGGTCACGCTTGCGTCGCACGAGGGTTTCGCGGCCCGCTTCAGCGAGCCCACTGCGACTGCCGGCGACACCGGCGCCGTCGCAAGCCAGGTGCTGCGCATGATCGGCCGCGCCTGCGAAGCCGCCGGCGTGCCGCTGGAGCGCGTCGATGCGGTCGGCGTCGCGTCGACCGGTCCGTTCGTGCGTCGGGACGGCTATGTCGAGCTGGCGTCGCCGAACCTGTGTGGCGCGCTGGCCGGTCCGGCGCGCGGACTGCCCAACGACTGGTCCAGCGCCACCCTGGAACGGCCGTTGTGCGAGCGGTTCCGGGTGGTTCGCGTGGCCAACGACGCCGTCGCCGCATTGGTTGCCGAGCGGCACTGGGGAGCACTGCGCGGCAGCGACGATTGCGCCTACGTCACCTGGAGCACAGGCATCGGAACCGGCCTGTGCGTCGGTGGCCACGTGCTGCTCGGCAAGAACGGCAACGCGGGGCACGCTGGCCACTCGTTCGTCAACGACGACCCGGATCGCTCGCTGTGCGGCTGCGGCAACGTCGGCGACGTCGAGGCACAAGTGTCGGGCGGCGGCATCGAGCGCCGCTTCGGCGTCGACGCGGCGACCCTGATGGCTTCGGCACGGGCGGGCGAAAGCGCCGCGGTCCGGACCGTCGACACGCTGTGCGAGATCCTCGGCCGCGCGCTCTACAACCTGGTCGTCACGCTCGACCTGCAGTGCGTTGCGATCGGCGGCTCGGTGTTCTGGCACCATCGCGACCACCTGTTGCCGAAGCTGCGGGCGCGACTCGACGGCCGACTGCCGGCCATCACGGCCGGGGCGTCGCTGGTGCCGGCCGGGCTGGGTCTGCAGGTCGGCGACTACGGCGCGCTTGCGCTCGTTGCCTGAACGCGTCCGCCGCCGACTCGTCGAGGGCTTCGAGGAAGCTGTCGCACCAGTGGTGGACGTCGTGCCGGCGGATGCGCTCGAGCAGCGCGCGATGGCGCATCTGGCGCTCGCCCAGCGACATCGACAGCGCCTGCTGCAGTGCCTCGGCGGTGCCGTGGATGTCGTACGGGTTGACCAGCAGCGCTTCGTCGAGTTGCTCGGCGGCTCCGGTGAAGCGCGACAGCACCAGCACGCCGGGATCCGACTCGGCCTGCGAGACGACGTATTCCTTGGCGACCAGGTTCATGCCGTCGCGCAGCGGCGTGATCACGCCGACGCGGGCCGCCCGGTACAGGCCCGGCAGCCGCCGGCGCGCGACGGTGCGGTGGATGTAGCGCACCGGGACCCATTCGAGGTCTCCGAAATCGCCATTGAGGGCGCCACACAGCCGCTCGAGCTCGATGCGGATGTCGGCATAGGCGTCGACGCTCTCGCGGCTCGGCGACGCGATCTGGATCAGCGTCGCGCTGTGCCGCGTGTCGGGGTAGGCGTTCAGCAGCTCCCGGAACGCCCGGATGCGGTGGGGGATTCCCTTCGAGTAGTCGAGCCGGTCGACGCCGATCAGCAGCCGGCGCCGCGCGTACTCGTCGCGCGTGGTCACGAAGGCGTCGCGCGCCTCCTTGCTGCGGCCGAGCCGCTCGAACTCTTCGACGTCGATGCCGATCGGAAAGGCGTCCGCCCGCACCGTTCGCCCGAAGGCGTCGAGTCGGTGCCGGTCCTTCGTGGTCGCGCCCATCCCGGTCGTCGCGTGACCGACGAAGTGGTCGAGGTCGGTGCGGCCCTGGAACCCGACCAGGTCGTACGAGAACAGCGCGCGCATCAGCCACTCGTGCTGCGGGATCGCCGCCATGATCGGCGGAGGCGGCATCGGGATGTGCAGGAAGAAACCGATCCGCTGCGCGCAACCGGCCGCGCGCAGTTCGGCGGCGAGCGGAATCAGGTGGTAGTCGTGTACCCAGACGACGTCGTCGGGGCGCAGCAGAGGCAAGAGCTTGCGCGCGAACAGCCTGTTGACCCGCCGGTAGCCGTCGGCGCATTCGGCGTCGAAGTCGGCGAGGTCGAGCCGGTAGTGGAACACCGGCCACAGCACGCCGTTGCTGTATCCGGCATAGTAGGTGTCGTGATCCTTGCGACTGAGGTCGACGGTGGCGAGCGTCACCGTGCCGGCCTGCTGGACGTGGAGTTCGCCTTCGCCCGGCGTGCCTCCCTCGACGATCCTTCCGCTCCAGCCGAACCACAGGCCGCCCGTGGCCTGCAACACCTCGCCCAGCGCAACGGCGAGCCCGCCGGCCGCGGGCTTGCGCGGATCGGCGATGCGGTTCGAGACGACCACCAGTCGACCCATCGGCGCGCTCCTCAGATGACGGTGTCCCAGGCGGCCGAAAGTCGAACCGCCCCGTTGATGATGCCGACCATCGAGTACGTCTGCGGGAAGTTGCCCCACATCTCGCCGCTGACCGGATGGGTGTCCTCCGACAGCAGGCCGAGGTGGTTGCGGTGCGCGAGCATCGACTCGAAGATCTCGCGCGCCTGCTGCCGGCGTCCGGTTCGCGCGAGCGCGTCGATGCGCCAGAACGTGCAGATGTTGAACGCGGTCTCGGG
>DAORSF010000027.1:2912-11804 GCA_035443405.1 Burkholderiaceae bacterium
CGCAGCTCCCACATGCCGGCGTCGGGCTGGCCGAACACCTTCACCGCCTGCTCGCCGGCCTGCTCGAGGCGCTGGAACTCGGGGCGGCCGGCGCGATGCAGCAGCCGATGGTCGTAGAACGCCTGGGTCGCGCCGAGGATCACGTTGCCGTAGACGTCGTGCTGGTAGTGTTCCTGCGCCTGGTTGCCGACACGCACCGGCCCCATCCTCCGGTAGCCGGACAGGTGCTCGCAGATCGACTCCGGCAGCTGCCGCTCCATGCCGATCCCGTACAGCGGCTGGATGTGGCCACCACGCGCATCGACGACGATGTTGCCGAGCCAGTCGAGGTAGTCCTCCATCGTGCCGACTTCGGACAGGCTGTTGAGCGCGCGCACGACGAAGAAGGCATCGCGCAGCCAGCAATAGCGGTAGTCCCAGTTGCGCCCGCTGTGCGGGGCCTCCGGGATGCTGGTGGTCATCGCGGCGACGATCGCGCCGGTGTCCTCGAAGACCGACAACTTGAGCGTGATCGCCGCGCGAATCACCGCGTCCTGCCACTCGAGCGGCACCGCCAGCCGCTGGCTCCAGGTTCGCCAGTAGGCGAGCGTCTCCTGCTCGAAGTGGCGCGCGGTGTCGGCGATCCCGTCGAGCAGCGTCTCGTCCGGGCCCAGCAGGAAGTTCAGTTCGCGGTTGAGCACGAACGCCTGCTTGCCGAGCACGTACGAGATCGGCGCATCGGTGCTCAGGCGCAGCGTCAGGCCGTCGCCGACGTAGCGCACGTGGTTGCTGCCGCGGGTCACGGCCGGCACCGTCGCGCCCCATTCGAAGCGCGGTTCGACGACGACGCGGATTCGCGGGGTGCCGCGCAGCGGCCTGATCCTTCGCACCAGCATCATCGGCCGGAAGTAACGCGAGCGGCTCAGGAAGCGCGGCGCAAAGTCGGTGATCTCGAGCCCCTGCCCAGCGCGGTCGAACAGCTGCGTGCGCAGCACGGCCGTGTTCGGCTCGTAGCACTGACGCGATTCGGCGAAGTCCTCGATTTCGATGCCGAACGCGCTGCCTCGATCCGACGGTTCGAGCAATGCATTGAACACCGGGTCGCCGTCGAAGCGCGGCAGGCAGCACCAGACGATGCGCCCGCGCTGGTCGATCAGCGCGCTGAACGCGCAATTGCCGATGACGCCGAGCGACAGCGACGGCTCGGCGTGCGCGGCGAAGTTCGCTTCCCGGGCGGCGGGAGCGGTGCCCGGCCCCTGCTCCTGCCGGTCCGCTCGCTCGTGGTCGGTCATCGCGATCGGGCTCCCGTCGCTGCGGCTCGCGCTTGACGCGCCGCGGGCGGCCCCGCGACGGCCGATGTCAGCCACCGCCGCAATGCCTCCGGCGACTCGCAGGCGTGCCGCGCGACCGTGGTGCCGTCGCCGACCTTGATCGCGACGCCGCCGGCGGCCTGGACGAAGGCGAAGCCCGATTCGTCGGTCACGTCGTCGCCCGCGAAGATCGGCTGACGGCCAGCGAACGGTTCGTGGTCCATCAGCGCGGCGATGGCCCGGCCCTTGTCGATGCCGGCGCGCCGGACTTCGACGACGCACTTCCCGTGCAGCAGTTCGAGCTCCGGACGCAGGGCGATCGCGCCGGCCAGCGCGTCGATGCAGGCCTGCGCGCACTGCGGTGCGCCGCGGTAGTGCAGCGCGATCGAGGTCGTCTTGCGTTCGACGACCACGCCGGCGTGCGCGTCGGCCAGTTGCGTGGCGGCCCGCACGGCGTCGTGCAGGTCCGGTGGTTCGGCACTTTGCAGGTGCCCGTTCGCGAGGCGCAGCACGGCGCCGTGCTCGGCCGCCAGTGCCGGTCGCAGCGGCGCGAGGAACCGGTCGAGGTCGCCGACCGGGCGGCCCGAGACGATCGCCAGCGCTCCGCCGAGCGCAGCGTTCAGCGCGGCCAGGCTCTCGACGAGGCCGGGGGCGGTGCGCACCGCGTCGGGCCTCGACGCGAGTTCGGTCAACGTGCCGTCGAAATCGAGGAAAAGCGCGTTCGACTCAAGGATCGGCGGCAGCGGGGTCTCGTGAGGAATCGTCTTCGCCATACCGTCCGAGTCTAACGGCTTCGGGCGAATCGTGGTCGCGGCATCCGGGGGCGCGAAACTCCCGCAACAGGGCCTGCTCGAGCGGCGTCTGCACGAGCGGTCCCGCTACCCGTCGCAGCGCGGTTCCGTCCAGAGCGTGAGGGACGCGCCACAGGTAGGCCATTTCGGCGATTTCCCGCCACATCGGCACGACCACGCCTGCGGCACGGATCAGGGGCCACGCCATGCGGCCGTGCCGCCAGCCGCCGGCGGGGCCGAACCCGAGAGAATCGGCGGTGCGCTCGATCGCCGACAGCAGTTCGGCGCCGGTTGACGAATGACCGGCGAAGTGCAGGCGCTACGCTTCTCCCGCGAGCGCTTCGCGCTGCGCACCGACGACCACATCGCCTACGGCAAGCTGGTCGCGGCGGCGGCGGGCATCGGCTTCCTGGCGCATTACGCCGCGGCGCGGCAGCCCGGGCTGCGCGGGCTTCTGCCGCAGCTGCGAATCCCGCCGCTGCCGTGCTGGCTGGCCGTGCATCGCGAGATCCGCTCGAGCCACGTGGTCCGGCGCGTTTACGACTTCCTGGCTCGGGAGATTCCGCGGCGACTCGAGGGTTTGCAGGCATGACGACGTTCGCCCTTCGTTCGACGGCGACGCGATCGGCGAACATGCCGGCGCGCAGGCTCGCATGCAGGATCCGGGCTTCCGATCCAGGCTTTCCCCTGCAAACGCGTCAGGTGCCGGAAAGCACCCGACCGAGCTGCTGCGCGCTGACCCTCAGGAGCCTCGCCACTTCTTCCCGTCTCTCCGGCGTCCACCGCGGCGAGATGGCGATGATGCTCAGCGCGGCACTCGGTCGCCCGAAGCCGTGAGGTATGGCGACGCCGACGCCGGTCACCCCTTCGAAGATGTCGTTCTCGTTCAGGCCGTATCCGAGGGATCGCGATCGGTCGATCATCCTTCGCAAGACCTCGACCGAGAGATGGCCGTAGCGGGTCAGCCGCGGCGCGTTGGCGGCCACGATCTGCTCGACCTCCTGGTCGTCCAGTTCGAGAAGGAGGGCCAGTCCGCCGACCGTGCTTCCCAACGGGCGGCGCGCACCGATCTCCTGCGTCAGTACCTTGATCGGGTAGCCACCCTCGGCACGGTCGATGACGACGCTGTCCGCGCCGCTGCGGACCGTCAGGAATACCGTGTCACCGGTCGTGCGTGCCAATCGCCGCAGCATCGGGGCGCTCATTTCCTTCAGGTTGAAGTGCATGCTCGACGCAAGCCCGAGTTCGTAGGCGAGGGGTCCGAGGAAGTACTGCCTCGTCCCGCGGCGATGCATCACCAACCCCTCGCGAATCAGCGAAGCGAGGATCCTGTGGGCGGTGGCTGCCTTGAGGTCGGTATGGGCAGCGAGATCCACCAGGCGCGAACCGGTGAAATTGTGGGCGGCGATCTCCTTCAGCAGCGACACAGCCCGCGCGATGCTCTGGGTACCGTCTCGGCTGCCTTGGGGATTGGCGACTGCCTGGGATCTGCTGCGAAGCATCAAAAACTTCCGCATGGTGGAAGCACGTTGACCGCACTCTAAACGCATACCTAGCATCGTCGCCAGTGGTCCATAGTCGTCGACTGGCTTCGCTACCGGCGGAACGAAATTCCACGATATGGACATTCGTCGACCAGTGGCTTGAATACCGGGAGGTTTCATGGGGCAGCAAATCAGACAGGCCCATTTCGATGTCGTCGTGCTGGGGGGCGGTGTTTCGGGCGTCACCGCCGCGGCGGCAGCCGCGAAGAATGGCCGCAAGGTGCTGCTGATCGAGGCCGGGCCGATGCTGGGTGGAGAGTTGCTGAGCGGCATGTCGATCGACGGGCTGTTGAACGCCCGCGGCGAGTACGTCGTCGGAGGGATCTCGGACGAATTGCTGAACGAGTGCCGAGAGATGGACGGCTTCATCGGGCCGATCCATGACTACCGTCTGATCTGCTACGTCTGCGTCGACCCCGAAGTGATGAAGATCGCCGTCGTGCGCCTGTTGGCGCGCTACGGCGTGACGCCATGGCTGTATACGCTCGCCGAAGACGTCGTGGTCGACGGAGGGCGGATTACGGGGCTGGTTGCCGTCAACAAGAATGGCCGCACGCTCGTGACGGCGGACTACTTCCTGGATTGCTCGGGCGACGGGGACCTGGCCGTGATGGCCGGTGCGCCGTACGAGCTGGGCGCACCCGATGGGGAACTGCAGCCGCTGTCGCTGATGTTCCGCATGAGCAACGTGGAGAACGAACCGTTCCTGGCATTCGGGCGCGACAACCCTGAATCGCTTGCCGTCGGCGAGAGCGACTACATCCGGGCCGGGCGCACCGATGCACAGCTCGCGATGGAACTCTACAAGCAGGGCCAGCCGTCGCTGTTCTTCAAGAGCGACGGGCCGTTTCTCAGGTCGGCGATCGAGAGCGGAGAACTCGCTCCGACCGCACTGATCATGATCATGCCGACGTCTGCCGCGCGAAAGGAAGTCTGCGTCAATACCACGCGCGTCGCGGAAAACATCGTCGGCATGGACGCGGCGAAGGTCAGCGCGACGATGTCGACGCTGATGGAGCAGGTGTGGGGATGCGTGAAGTTCCTGAAGCGCAAGATGCCGGGATTCGGGAATGCCCAGTTTGCCGGTCTCGCACCGCGCATCGGCATTCGCGAAACACGGCGGATCATGGGTGACTACGTTCTCACCCTCGAGGATGCGGTGGGTGCCACGAAGCATCCCGACTGCGTCGCCAAGGGTGCGCATCACGTCGATATCCACCAGGACGGCCTGAAGCAGGTCCGCATCGCGATCGGCAATGGCGGTTCGTACGACATTCCGTTCCAGTGTCTGCTGCCGAAGGGACTCGACAACGTGATGGTGGCCGGCCGGTGCCTGTCCGCCACTCGCGAAGGCATGGGGACGGCGCGCACCATGGGGCCGTGCATGGCGATGGGCCAGGCGGTTGGAACGGCGGCTGCCATGTGCATCGACCGCGGCTATCGCGATGTGCGCCAGCTTGCCGTGCGCGATCTCCAGATGGTGCTGAGGGATCAGGGGGCCGTGATCGACGGGGTTCACTGACATCGAACCCGCCTTCATTGCGGGCGTGGCAAACAACGGCCCCGGCCAGGGGCGGAGAGGAGACGAGGATGAAGCGACTTCTGGGAATGGCTCTCGCGGGATGCGCCGCTGCGCTTCTTGCGGCAGTCCCGGCAATTTCGTTTGGCCAGGCGGCGGACTACCCGACGAAGCCCGTGCGAATCATCGTGCCGTTCGGGCCGGGCGGGTCGACGGACCAGTTGGCCCGGTTGGTGGCAGAGCGCCTTTCCCAGGCCTGGAACAGGCAATTCGTCGTCGAGAACCGGGCGGGCGCGGGGGGCAACATCGGCGCCGGGGTCGTCGCAACTGCGGAGCCCGACGGCTACACGTTGATCATGGGTTCGATCGGCACCCACGCGACGAACAGCCTCATCTATCCGAAGATGCCGTACGACACGGTCAACGACTTTGCCCCGATCACGCAAGTTGCCAACGTTCCGCTGGTTCTGGTGGTGCATCCGTCCCTGGAGGCGAAGTCGGTCGCCGACCTGATTGCCATCCTGAAGGCGAAACCCGGCCAGCTCAACTATGCGTCCGGCGGCAACGGCGCCTCGCAGCATCTCGCGGGTGAACTGTTCAAGCACCTCACCGGCACCGACGTGCAGCACGTTCCGTACAAGGGGAGCGCAGCGTCGCTGCCCGATCTGCTCGCGGGCCGCATGGCCTTCATGTTCGCCGACCTTCCCTTGGTTGCGCCGTACATCAAGGATGGAAGACTGCGGGCGCTGGCGATCGCCGGACGGAATCGAATCACCCAGCTCCCGGACGTTCCCACCGTCGCCGAGGCTGGCGTGGCTGGCTACGAGGCGAGTGCGTGGTATTCCCTGTTCGCCCCGGCGAAGACGCCTGCCGCGATCGTCGACAAGCTGCAGACGGCCATCGCGAAGGAGTTCAAGAACCCGGATGTGCAGCGCCGGCTGGATGCGATGGGGGTCGAGGCGGTGGCCGGCACCCCGGCGGAGCTTCGCAAGTTCCAGGCCTCCGAGATCACCCGCTGGGCGGAAGTCGTCAAGGCGGCCAGGATCCACATCGACTGAGTCCTGGCGGGATCGACCTGGTCGATCTGGAGCCGCCGGTGCGGCTCGGGATCGGCCGCCCAGGCCCCTCCCGTGAGCATTGTCGCGGGTTGATGCGGGCGCCTGATCGGGTTTCCGCGACACGGATGAAGACGGCTTGCGTCGTCTTGGCACCAGCGGCGCCCGGAACACGGCGGTCGTCCACCGGCCTCCGCGTTACCGGTCACCGTCTCGGGTCGTGCTGCGCTCGGTGGACTCGCTCATCCCCACCCAAAGTATTTGCGACCGGACCCAGATCTACCTGCCGTCGCAACGCGACGGCATGCCCGCGTGCCGCAAGGGCGCGGGCGCAACGCCTCGAGCGGGTGTTCAACGCCGTGTAAGTGCGTTGTCGAACAGAACTGGCTGGTCCCTGCGTTTATCGTTGCAGGACGCAGCCCCCTCCTGCCGTTGAAGCGCACCCCGGGGCGTGTGCATCGTCCCGCGACTGCCCGGCGCCGTGCTGCGCGGTGGCTGCGTTCGAATGTCGCGGTGGAGAGCATGTTCGGTGCAGCACGTCCTCAGTGAGCGAGAAGCCGACGAAGGCCCGCTGTCACCGTGGTGGGTTCGGTCGGTTCAGATCGTCCTTGCGGTGGGGTTCGCCGGCCTGATCGCCGTCACCTTGCTGGCCTACCGACACGCCCCGCCGATCCCCGCGAAAACAGTCGACGAAGCCGGCGCCACGGTGTTTACCGGCGGCGATATCCGGGACGGCCAGGCCGTGTTCCTGCGCTACGGACTGATGAACAATGGGTCCATATGGGGGCACGGCGCCTACCTGGGGCCCGACTACTCCGCGCAGGCACTTCACCAGATCGGCATCGACGTCGCCGCGGGCCTGTCTCGGGAGTACTACGGTCGACCGTGGTCCGCGTTGACGCCGATCGAGCAGGCCGCAATCCGCGCCCAGGCGGCCGTCACGCTTAAGACCAACCGGTACGACGCCGAAACTGAAACGCTGCAACTGACCGCGTCCGAATCCCGGGCGTACCGCCGGCAGGTCGGGCAATGGAGCCGCTATTTCGGCGATCCTGCTGGAAGCGGTGGCTTGAAACACGGCCTCATCGGCGATGAGACCGAACTCCGTCAACTCTCGGCGTTCATCACCTGGGCGGCCTGGGTCTCGGTGGCCAACCGGCCAGGCGCTGATTTCTCGTACACCAACAATTTCCCGCACGACCCGGACGTCGGCATTCGTCCGACGCCGGGTGCGTTGCTGTGGAGTGCGTTGAGCCTGCTCTGGGGCTGCTCGCCTTCGGCAGGTTTGACCATCTCGGCTGGGTCTCGCGCGGCCACCATGTGCATCCACAGGTCATCCCGGGGCAGGCCAGTGCCGGGCAACGCGCGCTCGTGAAGTTCTTCGTGGCGGTCACGCTGCTGTTCCTCATGCAGACGCTGATCGGCGGCGCACTCGCCCACTACCGCATCGAGCCGGACGACTTCCATGGCTTTCGGCCGCAGACTTTGCCGCTTGGCAGGCGCTTCGGAGCACGAAAGCCGACACGGGCATGCCCGCAACATCCGCCGCGCGGCGCAGCAGGTCCCGCTACTGGGGTGACATTCGCAACGTGATGCGAATCCAGTCTGGGGATGCCTCGTTCTTTTCCGCCATCGGTTCACCCCAGCCGAGCCCAAGTCAGGCCATCACGACCAGGGCGCGTACCTCGACCTTCAGCGCGCGCTTGATGGCGGCGAAGATCGCGGACACGTTGGTCATGGTCGGGTTTCCCGACTTCGACAGCATCCGGTGCAGGCTCTTGGCCGGTTTGTGGATCTCGTCGGCCAGCGCCTCGAAGCCCACGGTGGCGTTGACGAGGTCGCGCAGGATCAGCTTGGCGGACTCCGGCTCGCCGTTGACGAACAGGGTGATGGCCTCGTCCAGCAGGGCTTGGGCGAAGGCCGGATCGTTGTGCACGCGCGCGGCCACGGTCGCTTCGAAGTCACGGGTTCTCGCCATCGCCCGGGCTTCTGCCATGGCGGCTCGGGTCCGCGCGCCAGGGATCTTTTTGCTCATTGCGTCACTGCGTGGCGACGGCGAATCCACGCAGCCACGGATCGAGGTGGGCGATGTCGAACGTGCCCGACTCGAACATCTGCATCGTCTCTGCGTAGATCTGCATGGGTGCACGCTGCAAGCGCCAGCCATTGATGCGCAGGAACACGTCGGCAGCCGCAAAGGCGATCCGCTTGTTGCCGTCCACGAACGGGTGGTTGATCGCCAGGCTCTCCATCAACGCAGCAGCCTCGGCCACGATGTCGTCGTAGTAGCCCGTCTGCGGGCGGAACAGCGCAGCCTCCAGCGCCCCGGGATCGCGCACGCCCGGCGCGCCGCCGTAGCGCTGCATCAGCACCGAATGCATGCCGAGCACGTCAGCCACGGTCAGGTAGTCGCGCGGCACGGCTTACTTGGCCAGCTCGCGGTAGAGGCTGTCGAACTCGTCAAGGCTTGACGCGAACGAAGCCATCACATGGCGGCGAGGACGTTCCTTCTGCTGCCGGTCGATGTAGTCGCGCAGGGCCTCGTCGAGCACCGCCTGGAACTGGCGGCCCTGGTTTTCGGCGATCTGGCGCAGTGCGGCCAGCACCTCGGGTGCGGCCTGGGAGGAGAACTTCTCTCGGACGGCGGTCGTCATGGCCATCTCCATCATGATTCATCTTGACGTTTCATGATAG
>DAORSF010000028.1:0-7589 GCA_035443405.1 Burkholderiaceae bacterium
CCGGATTTTGATTCCGGCATTCGAGGGTTCGAATCCTTCCTCCCCAGCCAACTTCTCCAGTCCGGCACCTGAGCCGGGCTGCCAGCCGAGAGCCGCACGAGTGCAGGGCTACCGCAGAAACGCCGACGTGGTCGACCCGGAAGGGTTGATGATCTTCACGGGCAACGCCAATCCCCGGTTGGCGGCCGACGTCGCGCGCCACCTGTACATCAACCTCGGCAAGGCCAGGGTCAGCCATTTCTCCGACGGCGAGGTGATGGTCGAGATCCTCGAGAACGTCCGCGGCAAGGACGTGTTCGTGCTGCAGTCGACCTGCGCGCCGACCAACGACCACCTGATGGAAGTGATGATCATGGTCGACGCGCTCAAGCGCGCATCGGCCGGCCGGATCACTGCGGCGCTGCCCTACTTCGGCTACGCGCGCCAGGACCGCCGGGTGCGCTCGATGCGCGTCGCGATCAGCGCGAAGGTGGTTGCGAACATGCTGGAGACCGCCGGCGTCGATCGCGTCCTCACGATGGACCTGCACGCCGAGCAGATCCAGGGCTTCTTCGACATCCCGGTCGACAACGTGTATGCGGCGCCGCTGCTGCTCGCCGACGTGCACAAGCAGCAGTTCGACAACCTGCTGGTCGTCTCGCCCGACGTCGGTGGCGTCGTGCGCGCGCGCGCGCTCGCCAAGCGGCTCGACTCCGACCTGGCGATCATCGACAAGCGGCGTCCGAAAGCGAACGTCGCCGAAGTGATGAACATCATCGGCGACGTCGAAGGACGCACCTGCGTGATCATGGACGACATCGTCGACACCGCGAACACGCTGGTCAAGGCCGCCGCCGCGCTCAAGGAGCACGGCGCGCAGCGCGTGGTCGCCTATTGCACGCATGCGGTGCTGTCGGGCGGCGCGCCCGCCCGGATCGCCGACTCCAACCTCGACGAACTGGTGGTCACCGACACGATCCCGTTGTCGGACGAGGCCGAGGCCTGCGAGCGCATCCGCGTGCTGTCGTGCGCGCAACTGCTGGCCGAGACGATCCTGCGCATCAATCGCGCCGACTCGGTCTCGTCGCTGTTCGTGGACTGAACGTCGGGCGAACGCCGGCCGAGGGGCTGGCGCAGCGACCGATTCAATGGTGCCGGGGGCTCGGGCCCGCCGGCGTGTGTGGATGCCCTGCCGTTCTGGTCGCGGACGGGGGGCCTGATGAAAGGAAAAACGATGAAAGTCGTTGCCAATACCCGCAAGGAGCAGGGATCCGGTGCGAGCCGCCGCCTGCGTCGCGCCGGCCTCGTGCCGGGAATCGTCTACGGCGGCAAGGGCGCTGCGACGCCCGTGTCGATCGAGCACAACCCGCTCTACCACTCGCTTCGTGTCGAGGCGTTCCACTCGTCGATCCTCGACATGGAACTCGACGGCGCGAAGGAGCGCGTGCTGCTGCGCGACGTGCAATGGCATGCCTACAAGCCCCAGGTCATGCACATCGACTTCCAGCGCGTCGCCGCCGACGAGAAGATCACCGTCAAGGTGCCGCTGCACTTCGTGAACCAGGAGATCTCGCCTGCCGTCAAGCTGTCGGCCGGCATCGTCGGTCACGTGGTCAACGAAGTCGAGATCAGCTGCCTGCCCGACGACCTGCCGAGCTTCATCGAGGTCGACCTGGCCAACCTCGAGGTCGGCAAGGCGGTTCACTTCAGCGAGATCGCGTTCCCGAAGGGCGTCACGCCGGTCGCGCACGCCGGCGACGACCCGGTCATCGTCACCGTCACGATCCCGGGCGCAGCCGAGGAGGAGCCGGCCGCTCCCGCTGCGGCGGCCGCGCCCGCTGCGGCGCCCGCCGCCAAGAAGTGACGACGGCCCGGCAGGCCGGACACCGAAAAGGCCCGGGACCGACCCGGGCCTTTTCTTTCCGCGAGCCGCTGCGATGAACCCCGATGCCGCAACGATCTGGCGCGCGCCGCGCTGGACGCTCGCAGTGCTGCTTGCGGCCCTGGGCATGCTCGGCCCGTTCTCGATCGACACCTACCTGCCGGCCTTCTCGGGGATTGCGCTCGCGCTGGACGCAACGCCGGTGCAGATGCAGCAGACGCTGTCTGCCTACCTGTTCGGCTTCGCTTTCATGAACCTCTTCCACGGCGCGCTGGCCGACAGCTTCGGCCGGCGGCCCGTGGTGTTGTGGGGCGTCGGCATGTTCACGCTGGCCTCGGTCGGCTGCGCGCTGTCGCCGACCATCGGCTGGCTGGTGTTCTTCCGGGCGCTGCAGGGACTGTCCACCGGCGCCGGCATCGTCGTGTCGCGCGCCGTCATCCGCGACATGTTTCCCCCGGAGGAGGCCCAGCGGGTGATGTCGCAGGTGACGATCTACTTCGGCGTCGCTCCGGCCATCGCGCCGATCATCGGCGGCTGGCTGTTCGTCCACGCCGACTGGCACTCGATCTTCTGGCTGCTGGCCGCGATCGGCGTGCTCCTGTGGCTGGGCAACTGGAAATTCCTGCCCGAGACGCTGCACCAGGCACATCGCCAGCCTTTCGAGGTGTCACACCTGATGCGCGGCTACTCGCAGCTCGTGACCGACGCACGCTTCGTGCTGCTGGCGCTCGCCAGCGGCGTGCCCTTCAACGGCATGTTCCTCTACGTGCTGTCGGCACCCGAGTTCCTCGGCACGCACCTGCGGCTGGCACCGACCGAGTTCTTCTGGTTCTTCGTGCTGACGATCGCCGGCATCATGGCCGGCGCGTGGGTCAGCGGCAGGCTGGCCGGACGCGTCCTGCCGCGGCAGCAGATCCGCTACGGCTTCGTCGTCATGTTCACGGTCGCGACGCTGAACCTGCTGGCGAACCTGCTGTTCGCACCGCACGTCGGCTGGGCGCTGATCCCGCTGGCACTGTTCGCATTCGGCTGGGCGCTCAACGTCCCGGTGGTCACGCTGATGGTGCTCGACCTGTTCCCGGCGCGCCGCGGGATGGCCTCGTCGCTGCAGGCCGTGGTGGCCAGCGTCGCCAATGGACTGGTCGCCGGCGTGATCGCGCCGGTCGTCATGCATTCGACGGTCGCGCTCGCCGCCACGTCGCTGGCGATGCTGTGCGTCGGCCTGTTCGCGTGGCTGTACCTTCGGCGCCGCTGGCCGGACACGGTCAGGATCGCCGGGGCGCAAACGCCGCCGGGCTGAGCGCCCGGTCCCAGGCCGCCCGGCGCGCACGGCCGCGCCGGTCCGCGCGGGCGGTTCAGCCGGCTCGGCCGACGATCAGCTCCAGCGGCACCGAGTGCAGCGCCTCGACCCCGAGAGGTGGATCGTCGTCGGTGAAATGCGCCGCGGGCGGGGCGGCATGGGTGCAGCAGGGTTCGTCGACGCCCTGCTCCAGCACCGGATTCGCGCTCATCGTCGTTCTCCTCGTTCTCGCGACTGACCGAGCGCATTGTCGGGCGCGCCCGACGGGCGGCGCATCGCACGACGGAGCCATCCGGGCATGGCTCCTGCGAGCCATTCAGTGTCCCGGGCCGAGGTAGCGGGCGATCACCTCGCCGCGCGTGTGCACGCCCAGCTTGCCGATGATGTTGGCCACGTGCCGCTTGACCGTGTGCAGGCTGATGTCGAGCGTCAACGCGATGCGCTTGTTGCTCGCCCCCTTGACGATCAGCGCGATCACTTCGCGCTCGCGTGCGGTGAGTTCGTCGATCGTCGTGAAACCCGGCGCCGCCGACCGGGTGGGTCCCACCGGGCATACGGCCGGCCGCAGTTCGCAGTAACGCTCGACCAGCGCCAGCCAGGCCAATCGCCGCGGATGCGAGCGGTCGACCCGGTCGGCCATGCCGACGACGAGTTCCGGTCGCTCGAACAGCAGCGCGCCGAACCGGCCCGCTTCGAGCACGTCGTCGAGCAACTCGGCGGCCAGCGCCTGCGCGCCACCCGTGTCCCCACTGCGCGCCAGCGCATCGACCGTGGCCAGACGAACGTCACCGCCGATCGCCAGCAGCGGATAACGCCGCTGCGCATCGACCACCTCGCGCAGGCGCCCGACCACGCGCGGCCAGTCGCCGTCCTGGTAAGCCACCATGGCCTCGGCCCAGCCGCGCGCGCCGGTCATGAACGGCCACTCGACCTCGCGGAACGCGGTCAGCAGCCGCGCGTAGGCCTGACGCAGCCCCGCTTCGTTGCCGTTGCTCCAGTGGATCCGGGCCATCAGGTACAGGTAGGTCCCGACCCAGGCATTGCGGCTGCCCATGGTCATCGCCTGACCACTGCGGATCACTTCCTGCAGCAGTTCGATGGCCTCGGCGGCGCGCCCGGAGACCGACAGCAGCATCGCGCGCACCACGTACAGGTCGACGGTCAGTGCCCTGAACGCGCGCCAGCGCTCGACGTCGACCCAGATCGACTCGACCAGGTCGCTCGCGCGCTCGACGTCGCCCTCCCACAGCGCGGCCCACGCGGCAAGCACGGTCGCGTGCGCGAATGCGAGGTTGTCGGGCCGTGCGTCGAGTGCAATCACGAGCGCGTGGAAGCGACGGAACAACTCGTTGAAAGCCGGCGTGCCGACGAAATGCGAGCGGATGCGCTCTGCGAGCCGCATGCACAGCTCGAGCGACCCGATCCGCTCGGCCAGTTCGATCGACGCGCGCAGCGCGGCCGAGGCCTCGTCCGGGCGACCGGTCGCGTTGAACAGCCAGGCGCGCTCGAGCGCAAGTTCGGCCTGCAATTCCGGCTCGAGCCCGCTGTCGTCGATGCGCTCGAGCCGCTCTGCGGCCGCCTGGACGTCGCCGGTGTAGCTGACCAGGCGCGCCAGCAGCAGCAGGCTGCGCACCGCGCGCACGCGGTCACCGATCCCGTGGAAGCCCTGCCATGCCAGCTCGAGGCTGGGTCGCCCGTCGTCGACGGTGTTTCGATGCCAGGCGAGCAGGCCCGCGACCCAGTGAGCCTGAACGTCGTTGCCGGCACCGGCCTCGCTCAAGGTTCGCAGCGCCTGAGCCACCGCGTCGGCGTGCCCCCGGCGCAGCAAGGCCTCGGCGTGGCCCCCCAGCAGGTCGAGCGCGCGGCCGGGCTCGCCGGCCTCGATCGCATGGCGGATGGCGCGCAGCGGCTCGTCGGCGACCGACGCCGCGCGGAGATTCAGCTCGCGCCATGCCTGCGGCGCCTCGCGCCGCAACCGGGCATTGAGGAAGTCGCGGAACAGGTCGTGCATCCTGACCCGTGGACGAGACGCGTCGAGCACGGTGACGAACAGGTTGCGCTGGATCAGCTGGTCGATCATCGCGAGGCTGTCGACGCGGCCGCTCAACTGCGTGCAGCTCGGCGGATCGAGCTCGTCGAGCACGCAACAGACCGAGACGAACGCCGACAGCTCGGGGGGCAGCTTGGCGAGCACCTCCTCGGCGAGGTACTCAAAGACCTGCTCGTCGCCCGGCACCAGGCTGCCGGCGGGACCAGCGTGCGCCACGTCGCCATGGCGGTGGCCGGCAGCGAGCAGCCTCAATCCTGCGATCCAGCCCTGCGAGCGGCGAACCCACGCCTGCACCAGCTGGTCGGACGACGCCTCGCCGAGCCGTGCGACAAACGCGGTGGCCTCGTCGGGCGAAAAGCGCAATCGCGACTGCTGGAACTCGGCGACCCGTCCCGCGGCGCGGCGCCGCGCAAGCGGCAGCCGCGGCTGTTCGCGCGAAGCCATCACGCAGACGACCCGCTCGGGCAACAGCTCGATGAAGTGGTCGAGCCAGCTCCACGTGACGGCGTCGTCGATCACGTGCAGGTCGTCCCACACCCACACGAAGCGCGCAACGTCGGCCTCGGCCAGCCAGTCGGCGACTTCGGCCGCGGCGGCCCTTGCGCCCGCGTCGCTCGATCCGACCATGCGGGTCAGCGTGTCGGCGTCGAGCGGCTCGGCGTGATCGAGCGTGGCATTGATCGAATCGACCAGCACCCGGAACAGGCGGACGGGCGAGCGATCGAGGCGGTCGACCGCGATCCAGGCCAGCGCCCAGTCGTCGGGCGGCGTCGCAAGCGCCTGCGCGAGCGCGGTCGTCTTGCCGAAGCCGGCGCCGGCGACGACCAGCACGAGGTGCGTCTCGGCGATCGCGTCGAGCATCGCGCGCGACAGGCGCGCGCGCTCGAGCAGCCGCGGTCGCAGCGACGGTACGGTGAAGCGGTTGCCCGAAACGGCGCGGGTCGCCGGGAACGGCGGCCTCGCACCGGCGGGCACCGGAGATCGACCCTCGGTCGACGGCAAGCTTGTCCCCCCGGGGAAGGGCCGGACGTCGCGCGCCGGCCTCGATGGTCGATCATAGCGGATCGCGCGTCGCTCGTGGATTCCACTACACTTCGGCCCGGCGACCCGCCTGCTCCCCGCATTCCGCGGGCAACACACGGATGAACGGCATTCGACTGATCGTCGGACTGGGCAATCCCGGCCCCGAACACGAACTCGACCGGCACAACGCCGGGTTCTGGTTCGTCGACGCCGCCGCTCGGGCGCACGGCGGCTCGCTGGCGCGCGAGGGCAAGTTCCACGGCGACGTGGGTCGCGCGCGCATCGGCGGCGAGCCGGTGTTCCTGCTCGAGCCCGCCACGTGGATGAACCGCTCGGGCCAGGCGGTGGCGGCGCTCGCTCACTTCTACCGGATCGCGCCGGAGGAAATCCTGGTCGTCCACGACGAACTCGACCTGCTGCCGGGCCAGGCGAAGATGAAGAAGGGCGGCGGGCACGCCGGCCACAACGGCCTGAAGGACATCCAGGCGCGGCTCGGCAGTGCCGATTTCTGGCGCCTGCGCATCGGCATCGGCCATCCGCGCACGCTCGAACTGAACCAGGAAGTCGCCGACTTCGTGCTGCACCGACCGACCCGCGAGCAGCAGCACGCCATCGACGACGCGATCGCGCGCGCGCTCGATTGCCTGCCGGACGCGGCCGCCGGTCGCCTGGAAGCCGCAATGATGAAGCTGCACACGCGAAAGTAACGGAGCCCCATGCCCAACCGAATCGTCACGCGCCGCTCGCCCATCCACGGCAACGGCGTTTTCGCAGCCGCCGACATCCCCGCCGGCACGCGGCTGATCCAGTACCGGGGCCGGCTGATGACGCACGCGCAGAGCGACGAGCTCTACGGCGACGAGACGGACAGCGGGCACACGTTCCTGTTCTCGCTCAACGACGACTACGTGATCGACGCCAACCGTCAGGGCAACGGCGCCCGCTGGATCAACCACAGCTGCGCGCCGAACTGCGAAGCGGTCCTCGACGAGGATCCCGGCGGCAATCGCCGGCGCGACCGGGTCTTCATCGAATCGATCCGCGACATCCGCCAGGGCGAGGAACTCACCTACAACTACGGCATCGTGCTCGAGGTGCCGCACACGCGGGCGATGAAGCGGATCTGGGCGTGCCGCTGCGGCGCGCCGCAATGCACCGGAACCCTGCTGCAGCCGAAGCGCCGGCGCGCCTGATCCGCCCAGGCACTCGGGCGACTGCCGCCGAAGCGTTGGAGCGCCCCTCGCCGACGCGCGGGGGCGGACGCCGCCGAGCGCTCAGCCGTCGTCGCGCCGCCGCCGGGCTCCGCGCCGTTCGCCGACCACCTCGACGATTCCGTCGGCCTCCTGCTGCTCCAG
>DAORSF010000028.1:7689-11787 GCA_035443405.1 Burkholderiaceae bacterium
CTCCGCGCCGTTCGCCGACCACCTCGACGATTCCGTCGGCCTCCTGCTGCTCCAGCCGGACGGTGAACCCCCACAGGTAGGCGAGGTGGTCGAGCACCGCGTCGCACGCCGCCTCCGCCAGCGGGCGCCGGTCGCGCACGAAGTGGCGCAGCGTCAGCGAGCGGTCGCCGCGCAGGTCGACGTTCCAGACCTGGATGTCGGGCTCGCGACTGCCCAGGTTGTACTGCTCGGACAGCAGCTGGCGCAGCGCGCGGTAGCCGCGCTCGTCGTGGATCGCGTCGATCTTCAGCTTCTCCCGGCTGTCGTCGTCGAGCACCGCGAAGAAGCGGAACTCGCGCATCAGCCGCGGCGACAGGTACTGCGCGACGAAGCTCTCGTCCTTGAAGTTGCGCATGGCGAAGTCGAACGCCTTGCGCCAGTCCGAGCCCGCAACGTCGGGGAACCACTGGCGGTCCTCGTCGGTCGGCGCCTCGCAGATGCGCCGGATGTCGCGCCACATTGCAAAGCCGAGCGCGTACGGATTGATCCCCGAGTAGTGCGGGCTGTTGTACGGCGGCTGGTGGACGACGTTGGTGTGCGACTGCAGGAACTCGAGCATGAACCCGTCGGACAGCAGCCCGTCGTCGTACATCGCGTTGAGCAGCGTGTAGTGCCAGAACGTCGCCCAGCCCTCGTTCATCACCTGCGTCTGGCGCTGCGGATAGAAGTACTGCCCGATCTTGCGGATGATGCGGACCACCTCGCGCTGCCACGGTTCGAGCAGCGGCGCGTGCTTCTCGACGAAGTAGAGCAGGTTCTCCTCGGGCTCCTCGGGCCAGCGCCGCTCGCGCTGCTCCTCGGCCTTCTCCAGCGAAGGCGGAAGCGTACGCCACAGGTCGTTGACCTGCGCCTGCAGGTACTCCTCGCGCTCCTTCTGGCGCAGTTTCTCCTTCTCGAGAGACAGCTTCGGCGCGCGCTGGTAGCGGTCGACACCGAGGTTCACCAGCGCGTGGCACGCGTCGATCAGCCGCTCGACGGCGACCTCGCCGTGGCGCTCCTCACACTCGGCGATGTAGTTGCGGGCGAACACCAGGTAGTCGATGATCGCGTCGGCGCTGGTCCACTGCCGGAACAGGTGGTTGCCCTTGAAGAACGAGTTGTGCCCGTATGCCGCGTGCGCGATCACCAGCGCCTGCATCGGCAACGTGTTCTCCTCCATCAGGTAGGCGATGCAGGGGTTCGAGTTGATGACGATCTCGTAGGCCAACCCCATCTGGCCGCGCCGGTAGCGGTTCTCGGTCGCCAGGAAGTGCTTTCCGAACGACCAGTGGTGGTAGTACACCGGCATGCCGCTCGACGCGTACGCGTCCATCATCTGCTCGGCGCTGATGATCTCGACGAGATGCGGGTACACGTCGAGACCGTAGCGCCGTGCCACGTTGCCGATCGCCTCGTCGTAGCGCTCGATCGCCTCGAAGCTCCATTCGGAGCTGTCCGGCAACCGTGCCGCGCGCGCCACCGTCATGCGACGCCCGCCTGCGCGCGCTTGCGGAACAGCTCGCGAAACACCGGATAGATGTCGGCCACGCCGCCGATGCGCTGCATCGCGAAACGACCGGGGTTGGCCGCGCGCAGCTTCTCGTACTCGCGCCACAGGTTCTGGGGGTCGCCCTGGCTGATCTCGATGTACGCGAAGTACTGGCACGACGGCAGGATCGACTCGTCGATCAGCGCGCGGCACAACGGCGAGTCGTCGTTCCAGTTGTCGCCGTCCGAAGCCTGCGCGACGTAGATGTTCCACTGGCTCGACGAATAGCGCTCGGCGACGATGTCGCGGGCCAGTTCCAGCGCGCTGGACACCACCGTGCCGCCGGTCTCGCGCGAGCCGAAGAACTCGGCCTCGTCGACCTCGCTGGCAGTCGTGTGGTGGCGGATGAAGACGACGTCGATGCGCTCGTAGTTGCGGTCCAGGAACAGGTACAGCAGCATGAAAAAGCGCTTGGCGATGCTCTTGCGCTCCTCGTCCATCGAGCCGGACACGTCCATGATGCAGAACATCACCGCCTGCGTGGTCGGCTCGGGCACGCGCACGCGGTGACGGTAGCGCAGGTCGAAGGTGTCGATGAACGGGATCGCGTCGATCTTCGCCCTCAGTCGCGCGATCTCGGCACGCAGCGACAGGACTTCCGGGTCGACGTCTCCGCGAGCCCGCACCAGGCGCTCGAGTTCCTCCTCGAGCTCGTGCAGCCGGCGCCCGTAGGGGCCGCCGGCCGCGATCCGCCGCCCGGCTGCACCGCGCATCGTGCGCGTCAGGCTGATGTTGGTCGGCACGCCGCTCTGCGTGTAGCCGGCCGGCACACGCCTCGTCTGCTCGATGCGCGCCAACTGCCGCTTGACGAGGTTGGGCAGCGCCAGTTCGTCGAAGAAGACGTCGAGGAACTCCTCGCGGGTGAGCGTGAACGCGAACTCGTCGAGCCCCTCGCCCTCGTTGCTGGCCTGCCCGCGCCCTGCCGCGCCCGCGCCCTCTTCCGGGCGCTCGACCTCGTCGCCGGCGGCGAAGCGGTCGTTGCCCGGGTGCACGTGCTCGCGCACGCCGCCGCGACCGTGCGCGAACTGCGGCTCGGCGATGTCGCGGCCCGGGATGCCGATCTTCTCGCCGTTCTCGAGGTCGCGGATGCCGCGCCTGGACACCGCATCGGACACCGCCTGTCGGATCTGCGCCTTGAAGCGGCGGATGAACCGGCTTCGGTTGACCGAGCTGCGGTTGCGGCTGTCGAAGCGCCGGTCGACGATGCGCAGCATCAGTGCCTCACGACGACTTCCTGACCCGCAGGTACCACTCGCAGAGCAGCCGGACCTGCTTCTCGGTGTAGCCGCGGGCGATCATCCGGTTCACGAAGTCCTGGTGCTTCTTCTGGTCGTCGGCGCTGGCCTTGGCATTGAACGAGATCACCGGCAGCAGCTCCTCGGTGTTCGAGAACATCTTCTTCTCGATCACCGCGCGCAGCTTCTCGTAGCTGGTCCACGACGGACTCTTGCCGTCCTGCGCCGCGCGCGCGCGAAGCACGAAGTTGACCACCTCGTTCCTGAAGTCCTTCGGGTTCGAGATGCCAGCGGGCTTCTCGATCTTCTCGAGCTCGTCGTTGAGCGCGCGCCGGTCGAAGATCTCGCCGGTGTGCGGGTCGCGGAACTCCTGGTCCTGGATCCAGAAATCGGCGTAAGTGACGTAGCGCTCGAAGATGTTCTGGCCGTACTCGGAGTAGGACTCGAGGTACGCGGTCTGGATCTCCTTGCCGATGAATTCGGCATACCGCGGGGACAGATACTCCTTGATGAACCGCAGGTAGCGCTCCTCGACCTCGGGCTGGAACTGCTCCTGGCCGATCTGCTGCTCGAGGACGTACATCAGGTGCACCGGGTTTGCGGCGACCTCGCGATGATCGAAATTGAACACGCGCGACAGGATCTTGAACGCGAACCGCGTCGACAGCCCGGTCATCCCCTCGTCGACGCCGGCGTAGTCGCGGTACTCCTGGTAACTCTTGGCCTTCGGGTCGGTGTCCTTCAGGTTCTCGCCGTCGTAGACGCGCATCTTCGAGTAGATCGAAGAGTTCTCCGGCTCCTTCAACCGGGACAACACCGAAAACTGCGCCATCATCCTCAGCGTGTCGGGCGCGCACGGCGCCTGCGACAGCGACGAGTTGGCGAGCAGCTTTTCGTAGATGCGCATCTCGTCGCCGACGCGCAGCGAGTACGGCACCTTGACGATGTAGATGCGGTCGAGGAAGGCCTCGTTGTTGCGGTTGTTGCGGAACGACAGCCACTCGGCCTCGTTCGAGTGCGCGAGGATCAGTCCGTCGAACGGGATCGCGCCGAACCCCTCGGTGCCCTTGTAGTTGCCCTCCTGCGTGGCGGTCAGCAGGGGGTGCAGCACCTTGATCGGCGCCTTGAACATCTCGACGAACTCCAGCACTCCCCGGTTCGCCAGGCACAGGCCGCCCGAGTAGCTGTAGCAGTCCGGGTCGTTCTGCGAGAAGGTCTCGAGCTTGCGGATGTCGACCTTTCCGACCAGCGACGAGATGTCCTGGTTGTTCTCGTCGCCGGGCTCGGTCTTGGACA
>DAORSF010000029.1:0-4245 GCA_035443405.1 Burkholderiaceae bacterium
TCGAGCGAGCGCCAGTAGCCGCCGTGCAGGAACACGAAGAGCGGCGCGCCCGGCGAGGCCGCGGGAAAGAAGTCGAGCCGCTCGGCGGCCTGCACCCCGTAGGCGATGTCGTACAGGCCGGCGCAGCGGCGCCGCACCGCGGTGGCGTCGTCGCTCCAGCGCCCGATGATCGCGCCGGCGTCCGGGATCGCGGCGCGCGCGTTGTACTCGCGGTCGAGCCAGTCGGGGTCCGGTTCAACACGGTGGATCGTCATCGGGCGGATTGTAGTGGCGAAGCGCGCGGCGACGAGCGATCTTGTGGACGCGCGGATTGTTTCATGTAAAATAAATCTTATGACCTTGGCCGCAAAGCGCATGCGCCTGTGGAACTGGATCGTCGTCGCGGCGATGCTGTTCGGTGCGCTCGCGCCTGCGATAGGCCACGCACTGCCCACCGATCCCTCGTCCGGGCTGCAACTGACCGCGGTCTGCACTTCGACGGGCGTGAAGTTCGTGAAGGTCGACGCGTCGGAGGACGCGTCCCCGGAGCGGCAAGCGACGGCCTCGGCGGCGGACTGCCCGTTCTGCCTGATCGCGCACTTCGCGGCGCCTCCCGGCCCCGGGCCGCGAGTGTTCCTTCCGCCGGCCGGATCAGCCGGTGCCCCGTTGCCGCCCGCCGTTGCTGAATGGGGCGCGCCCGGGGTCCATCGCCCTGCACAGCCGAGGGCGCCGCCCGTTTCCCGTTGAGCTGACCTTGCCGACCGGCCGCGGTCGGCTGGCTGCGTGCGCGTTCCACGCGCGCGCGTCCGCGTCACCTCCCGGGGAACGATCGAAGTGCCTACCCGTTACAGAATGTCTTGCGCTGCGCTGGCGTGCGTCGTCGCCGCGTCGGCGTGGTCGCAGACCGCGACGCTCAATCGCATCACCGTCACCGGCTCGGCAATCGACGACCGGTTCGCCTCCTCCGCCACCGAGCCGGTGTCCGGCGTGAGCTTCGGCGGCGGGCAGGTCGAAGACCACCACGCCCGGAACCTGATCGAAGTGCTGAGGTCGGTCAGCGGCGTCACGGCCGATCTTCAGGGCGATGGCGAGACGATCAAGATCAAGCTGCGCGGTGTCGAGAACCAGCGCTACATGGGCGAGAAGCCCGGCGTGGCGATCGTCGTCGACGGCGTGCCGGTATTCGAGCGCACCGGCAAGGTCAACGTCGACCTCGACAACATCGAGAGCATCCGCGTCATCAAGGGCGGCGCGTCTTACCTCTACGGCGAGGATGCGCTCGCCGGCGCGGTGATCATCACGACCAGGCGCGGCGCGGGCCAGAAGGGCCTGGCCGTCGAGGCCGACCGAGGCTCGTCCGGCTACCGCCGGTTCCTGGTGCGCGGGGGCTTCGCGCGCGACGACCTCACCGGCCACCTGCAGTACAGCGACCGCGAGCAGGACGGCTACTACCACCTGTCGAGCACCTTCGCCAGGACCTGGTCAGGCAATCTCAAGTACGCGCTTGATGGGCGCAGCGACCTCAGCTTCGGCTTCGAGAAGTCGCAGCGCTTCCGGGACCGCGAGGGGAGCGTCACCGGCGTGACGGCAGCCGCCGTCGACCCGAGGGGCCTGAACGAAGGGCGCGGCTACACGCGCAACTTCGACGTCGACCTGACGCGCCTGAACCTGACCTACTCGAACGATCTCGACGAGCGCAGCAACCTGCTCGCCGTCCTGTACCAGTACGCGGACGACACCAGCTTCTGGTCGGCGCCGATGCGCTTCGCCGCGACGGGGGCGCCGACCGCACGCGTCGACGACTACAGCACCCATAACGACTACCACCAGGTGCAGCGCGGCCTGAAGACCGAGTACCGCACCCGCTTCGACCGGCTCGCCCTGATGGGCGGAGCGGAAATCCGGCGCAATCGCTTCGACAACTTCAACACGGTACTCAACAGCCATCGGACGACGCCTCGCGGACCCGTGATAGCGGCCGACACCGTGCTGAGCGACGACCTCGCGACCGAAACGACGAAGGCGTTGTACGGCGAGGCCAGGTACGGACTGTCCGACACGACGGTCGCCACCTTGAACCTGCGCCACGACCGCATCCGCATCGACTTCGACGCGAAGCCGGTCGCCAGCAACGGCAACCGGCTGGTGGCCGAACACCAGTCGTTCGACGTGGACAGCTTCCGCCTGGGCCTCACGCGCGACCTCGGCGCCGCCGCTTCGGTGTTCGCCGCGGTGTCGACGGGCTTCCGCGCGCCGACCGCGGAACAGCTGTACCGCGGCGAGACGACGACCAGCGCGCTCGTCCTCAGCAATCCGGACCTCGAGCCCGAGAAGGCGGTCGGCATCGAAGTCGGCCTGAACAGGCGAACCGGGCTGATGGGCTGGCCGGCGACGCTGAGTCTGTCGCTGTTCCAGGTCGATCGCCGCGACTTCATCCTCGACAGCAATGGCCAGTACGCGTCGAGCGGCATTGCGCTCGGCGGCGGCTCGCAGTTCCGCAACGTCGGCGGCGCGCGCAGTCGCGGCCTCGAACTCGAGGCCCGTACCGAGGCGCGCGCGGGCTGGGCGTTCGCGGCGGCCTACACGTGGCTGGACGCGCGCTTCACACGCTACGACAACTTCTTCCAGACGCTTGGCAACCCGTTCGGAACCTTCGTGGCAGCCCCGACGCCGGCCCAGCAGGCCGACCCGAACTTCTGGCGGAGCAACTACTCGGTGCGGGCCTTCGACAACACCGGCAACAAGGTGCCTCGCGCCTCGCCGCACATCTTCAACCTGCGCGGCTACTACGTGCCGGCGCCGGGCTGGACCATCACCGGGGAAGCCGATTTCCGCTCGAGGGCCTATGCCGACGAGATCAACCAGGAGGCCTGGCCCGGCCGCACGCTGTTCGGCCTGATGGCGCAGTACGAGACGAAGCTGCGCGGCGCGGCGGGGTCGCGGCTCAGGGTGTTCGCGCGCGTCGACAACCTGTTCGACAAGCGCCACTACCTGACGGCACGCGGCACAAACGACGCCAACTACGACGGCCGCTACGACGGCGAGGACCTGTCGATCGTGCCCGATCCGGGGCGCGTCGTCCGGGTCGGCCTGGCCCTGCAGTTCTGAGGCGCGGGCATGGAACAGCTCAAGACCGTCGTCGAGTGGGGCGTCATCGGCCTTCTGCTGGCGCTCAGCGTCGCAGCCGTCGCGGTGGCGATCGAGCGTTGGCGCTTCATCGGACGCGTCGACGTCGGCAGCTACCCGAGCCGCGTGCGGCTCGAGGCCGACCTCACTCGGCGCCTGGACTGGGTCAGTACGGTGGCGGCCAATGCGCCCTACGTCGGGCTGCTGGGGACCGTGCTCGGGATCATGCTGACCTTCGAACGCCTTGGCGCCACGGGCGACCTGGATGCGAGGACCATCATGACCGGGCTGGCGCTGGCGCTCAAGGCGACTGCGGTCGGCATCGGCGTGGCGATCCCGTGCGTTGCGATGAACAACGCGCTGCGCCGTCGCGTGCGCGAAAGACTCGTCGACTTCGACGAAGCACGTGGAGGCTGAGATGGTCGACGGGGAACTCGGCGAAATCAACGTCGTTCCGCTGGTCGACGTGATGCTGGTGCTGCTGACGATCGTGCTGACGACGGCGACCTTCGTGGTCAACGGGCGCATACCGGTGGATCTCGCGCGTGCGGACACCGCGCAGTCCGCGCCTGCCGCGCCTCTGGTGCTGAGCGTCACGCACGAACAGCGCCTGTACCTGAACGACCGGCCGGTCGACGACCTCGCGGCGGCGCTCGACGCGCACGCGCGCGTCCAGCAGGTGGTCGTGCGCGCCGACGGTCGGCTCGCGTTGGCGCGCTTCGTGGAACTGGTGGACCGCGTCAGGGCGATGGGCTTCGCGCGGGTCAGCCTCGAGGTGCGGCGGTCGTGAGTGCCGCGGCCACCGGTCTGCAGGCGCGGGACTGGCTGACGTCCGGCGTCGTGCACGCGATCGTGGCACTCGCGCTGTGGCAGCTGGCCGTGGCGGGCGGCCCGTGGTCGTCGGCCGTGCGGCGCCTGGAGCTGCCGGTGCGCTGGGCGCCCGAGCCGCACTCGGCAGCGACCACGACGAGCACGGCTACCGCGACCGCGACGACCGCGACGACCGCGACGACGGCGAGCGCGACGACGGCGAGCGCGAAGGCGACGAACGCGACCGCGACCGCGCCGCGGGCGACGGCTCGGAGGCCGTCGACGACGCCGGCGAGACCTGCGTCCGTGCGCGCCCGCGCGTCCCCGGAA
>DAORSF010000029.1:4345-11685 GCA_035443405.1 Burkholderiaceae bacterium
GCCGTCGACGACGCCGGCGAGACCTGCGTCCGTGCGCGCCCGCGCGTCCCCGGAACGGCGGGCCACCGTCGCGCGCATTCGCCCCGAGGCGCCGGCCGCCGCAATGCCGCAGCAGGCCGCGATGCCGCAGTCGTCCGGGACGGCGCCGGGCGACCTCGAGCGGGCCGAGTCGGCGATGATCCCGGCGTCGCCCGTCGTGGCCACCGAGCAGACGCGCAGCGAAGCGGCCGGTGCGCAGGCGGTCGAGGCGCCGCGTGCCGGAGGCCAGGCCCCGATCGCGCAGCCGTCGCGCGCGCCAGTGGCGCCGTCGGCCGATCCGTCCGCGAAGCAGCTCTGGCGGCGCCACCTCGAGCAGCTGATGCGCGAGCACAAGCGCTATCCGTCTCAGGCCCGTCGCATGCGCCAGCAGGGAGTGGTCCTGGTGGCGGCGAAGTTCTCGGCGGACGGCGACCTGTTGCGCTGCGACGTGGCCGACAGCTCGGGCTTCGGCAGCCTCGACGAGGCAGCACTGCAGTTGGTGCGCACCGCGGCCGAGTTGTTGCGCGCGCAGCGGGCGCCGGGTGCGCTGGCCGAGCTGCGGATTCCGATCGCGTACGAGTTGTCCGGATCCTGAAATGAAGAGATTGCTCTGTTCGATGATGTTGTTTGCGTTGACCGGCTTCGGCGCCGCCGCGTCGGCGACCGACAGGATCGCGCTGATCTCGACAAGGATGGTCCTGGAGCGCAAGTTCACGCTGATGGAGGCCGCCGCGAGGTCGCAGGGCGTAGAGCTCGCGTGGACGCAGGTGGACGCGGAGGGCGAGTTGGGCGTCGACCGCGTGCTGGACGGTGCCCGGTTCGTGCTGATCGACGCACCGCGCGTCGACGACCAGGCGCTGGTCGAGCGCGTCGCTGGAGAGCGGCTGCGCAAGGCGGGGCTGCCCGGCGTGAGCATCAACGTGATGAGCCCGCCGGTGCGCCTGCGCGCGATCGGCGTCGACGCAGCGCGCGCCCGGCGCGTGTTCGAGTACTTCGTGGGTGGCATGCGCGTCAATCACGAGCGCATGTTCGGCTACCTGCGCGCGGTCCTGTCGGGCGCCGACGCCGAGAGCCTGCCGCCGCCCGAAGCCTTGCCGAACGGCGGCATCTACCACCCCGGCTACGAGCGGACCGTGTTCGCCGACCTGCCCGCGTACCTGGCCTGGTGGGCGCAGCGCCGGGGCGAGCCCTGGCAGGGCCGCCCGGTGATCGGCATGGAAATGTCGTCGAGCTACCTTTCCGACGGCCAGACCCGCATGCTCGACGAAACCGTCCAGGCGCTCGAGGCCGCCGGGGCGCTGCCGCTGGTCTTCTACCGGGCTTCGCGTGTCGCGCGGGCGCGCGGCGACGCCGTCGCGCCTGCGCTGGAGCCGATGATCACGCTCGACGGCAGGACCATCGTGCAGGTGCTGCTGGTCAACACCTTCCTGGGCGTGAATCCCGATGCGCGCAGGGCATGGCACCAGGCGCTCGGCATCCCGGCGATCAACCTGCTCTCCTACCGCAACGGCACGCGCGACGACTACCTGCGCGACAGCGCCGGCATCAGCAGCTTCAACCTGCCGTTCACGCTGGTCAACGCCGAATACATCGGCCTGCAGGATCCGGTGGTGTTCGGCGCCAACGAGGGCGGCGAGCTGGTGCCGATTCCCGAGCAGATCGACCTGCTGGTCGGCAAGGCGGTCAACCTGGCGCGCCTGCAGGCGATGCCGAATGCCGACAAGCGGGTGGCGCTGTTCTTCTGGAACCATCCGCCGGGCGAGAAGAGCCAGGGCGCGTCGAACCTGAACGTGCCGCGCTCGATCGAGCACCTGGTCGAACGACTGCGCGAGCACGGCTACGCAGTGGACGCGACCAGCGAGCGCGAGTTGATCGCCGCGTCGGCGGCAATGCTGCAGCCCGGCTATCGCCCCGGCACCCTGCCTGCGCTGACGAGGACGCCGCACTGGGATTTCCTGCCGCTGGCCGACTACCGGCGCTGGTTCGCCACGCTGCCGGACCGCGTGCGCCGCGCGGTGCTCGAAGCATGGGGCGAACCGGAACGGAGCCCGTGGATCGCGCAGCGCGACGGGGTGGCCGGCTTCGTGATTCCGCGCATGAAGCTGGGCAGCATGGTGGTGATGCCGCAGCCGATGCGCGGCGAAAGCGCGGCGGCGCATCGCGACGAGAAGAAGCTGTTCCACGACACGAAGATGCCGTTGAACCACTTCTACATGGCCGCCTACCTTTGGGTGCGCACGCGGCACGGGGTCGACGCGATCGTGCACTTCGGCACCCACGGCACGCAGGAGTGGGCGCCGGGCAAGGAGCGCGGGCTGTGGGCCTGGGACGATCCGAACATCCTGGTCGGCAACACGCCGGTGGTGTACCCGTACATCGTGGACAACATCGGCGAGGCGGTGCACGTGAAGCGGCGCGGCCGCGGCGTGATCGTCAGCCACCAGACGCCGGCCTTCGCTCCGGCCGGCCTGTCGAGCGACTTCGTGCGCATCGGCGACCTCATTCGCGAATACGCTTCGCTGGACCAGGGCCTGGTGAAGGACAATAACCGCGGGCTGATCATCGCGCAGGCGGTGAAGATGAACATCCACCGCGACATGGGCTGGACGGTGGCCGACCTGGAGCGCGACTTCGAGGGCTTCCTGCGCGACATCGAGGACTATCTCGAAGAACTGGGCGCGTCGATGCAGCCGCTCGGGCTGCACACGCTGGGGCGCGACGCCGAGCGCGCGCACCTGGTGAGCAACGTGATGCAGATGCTGGGCCAGCCGCTGTACGAGCGCACCGGCGCCGGCAGCGCCCGCGCCGCATTCGCCGGCGACTACCGGCAACTGCAGCAAAGCGCGCCGTACCGCTTCGTCGACGAGGTGGTGTTCGCGGACGGGCCGCTCGACGGGATCGCCGACTTGGAGCTGCGGCGCCTCGCGCAGCGCGGCCGCCAGTTCCGCGACGCACTGCGCGCCGACCGGGAGATCGACGGCGTGCTGCGCGGACTGGCGGCGCGCTGGATCGACCCCTCGTACGGCGGCGACCCGATCCGCAATCCCGACGCGCTGCCGACCGGCCGCAACATGTACGGCTTCGATCCGTCGCGCATTCCGACCCGCGCGGCCTGGGAAGCGGGCCGGCAGGCGGTGCAGCAGCTGATCGAGCGCCATCGCGAGCAGCAGGGGCGCTTCCCGGAGAAGCTCGCGTTCAGCATGTGGAGCACCGAATCCATGCGGCACCTCGGCATGCTGGAGGCGCAGGTGCTGTACGCGATGGGGGCGAGGCCGGTCTGGGACGAGGGCGGGCGCGTCACCGGCGTCGAACCGATCCCGCAGGTCGAGCTGGGCCGCCCGCGCATCGACGCGGTGATCTCGCTCACCGGCCTGTACCGAGACCAGTTCCCGAACGTGATCGAGCGCTTCAACGAGGCGGTGGTGATGCTGTCGGCGCTCGACGAGCCTGCGCAGCAGAACTTCGTCCGCGCCAATACCGAGCGCATCCGGGCGCAGCTGTCGCAACGTGGCGTGAAGCCGGAGCAGGCGCGCGAGTTCGCGCTCACGCGCGTCTTCGGCAACGAGAGCGGCGACTACAGCACGCGGCTCACCGACGCGACGCTCGCCTCCGACAAGTGGGAAGCCGGCGACGGCAGGCTCGAGCAGCTCTACCTGTCGCGGATGTCCTGGGCCTACGGGCCCGATCCGGCCAACTGGAGCCGCAAGCTGCACGACGAAGGCGGCGCCGAGATCAACGCCTACGCCGAGCATTTGCGCGGCACCAGCGCGGCGGTGTTCTCGCGCTCGTCGAACCTGCGCGGCCTGCTCGACACCGACCACCCGTTCGAGTACCTGGGCGGCATCTCGATGGCGGTGAAGCACCTCGACGGCCGCAACCCGCAGCTCTACATCTCGAACATGCGCGATCCTCGGCGCGCGAAGCTGGAGAGCGCCTCGAGGTTCATGGCCACCGAGCTGCGCTCGGTCTACCAGCACCCGAACTGGGTCGCCGAAATGCAGAAGGAAGGCTATGCCGGCACGCTGCAGATGCTCAACGCGGTGAACAACTTCTGGGGCTGGCAGGTCATGGATCGCAACGTGGTGCGCGACGATCAGTGGCAGGAATTCCACGAGGTCTACCTGAAGGACCGCTACCGGCTGGGCATGCGCAAGTGGTTCGAGAACGCGAACCCGACTGCGCTGGCGCAGATCGCCGAGCGCATGATCGAGGCGATCCGCAAGGACTACTGGAAGGCCGACGAGCGCACGCGGCGCGAGCTGGTTCGGGTCTACGCCGAACTCGCGAAGAAGCACGACGTCTACACGCCCAACGAGGCTTTCCGGGCCTACGTGGTCGAGGCGGCGCGCGGCTTCGGCGTGGAAGGCGTGAAGCCGCGGGTACCCGCGCAATCGGCCCCGCCCGCCCCGCGGCCGCGCGCGTCGCCTGAACCTCGGCCCGCGGAGGCGGCGCCGCCGCCTCCTGCGCCGCGCCCGCCCGAGATAGTTCGCGGGCAAGAGCTGCGCGAAGTCCGCAACGAGGCGCGTCTCGAGCGGCTGGTCTGGATCTACGCCTGGATGATCGGGCTGGTCATCGTCGGCGGCGCCGGCTTCCAGGCGTGGGTCACCTGGCGCGATCGGCGCCGCACCACGCTGCCGGCCTGACCACCTTCCCCCGTCTTCCTCATTCGGGATCGAACCCCAACCGGAAACACCATGAACGCGATCGAGAACTTCCTCTACGAGGTCTCCCGGTTCTTCCTCACGCCAGTGCTGGTGCTGTTGTCGCTGATGTTCGTCTACGCGCTGTTCTGCCTGGGCATGCTGATTTTCGAGTCGGCGCTGCGCGCCGCGCGTGGGCAGGGGCGGCGACCGCTCGCGCAATGGCTGCGCCGCCGGCCGGGCGCGAGCCCCGAGGCGCTGGAATTGCAGGTGCTCAGGCAACTGGAGATGCAGCGCATCGTCAGCCGCATCGCGCCGATGCTCGGGCTGGTGGCAACGATGATCCCGATGGGGCCGGCGCTGATCGCCGTCGCCAACGGCAACACCCACGGCATGGCGCAGAACCTGGTGGTCGCCTTTGCCGCGGTGATCGTCGCGCTGCTGTCGGCGGCGATGACCTTCGTCGTGCATTCGGTGCGCCGTCGCTGGCTGCTGGAGGAGCTCGAGGGCCTGTTGCAGGGGCGTGCGGACTCCTTTGCGGCGGCCAAAGGCGAGACGCAAGGAGCGGCATATGCGTGAGCGCCGCATGGGCATCGACATTCTGTCGGACGACGACGGCGACGATCCGATCCTCAGCGTGGTGAACATCGTCGACGTGTTCCTGGTGATCATCGCGGTGCTGCTGATCGCGGTGATCGAGAACCCGCTGAACCCGTTCGCCACGCAGGACGCGGTGGTCATCCGTAACCCCGGCAAGCCCGACATGGCGATGCTGATCAGGCAGGGCAACGAGTTGAAGGAGTACCGGTCTTCGGGCCAGATCGGCGAGGGGGAGGGCGCGAAGGCCGGGACGGCTTATCGGCTGAAGAACGGGACGATGGTCTACGTGCCCGAAACCGACGGGGCGGCGGCCGGCGGCGCCGAGGCCAGGTAAAGGCGTGTATAATTTTTCGTCTTCGGGGCGGTAGCTCAGCTGGGAGAGCGTCGCGTTCGCAATGCGAAGGTCGGGAGTTCGATCCTCCTCCGCTCCACCATCTGTTCGGAAGCCAGGCCTGTCGCCTGGCTTTTTTTCTTGCCCGAGTCGCCAGCACTGGCGCGGGCTGCCGGGGCCACGGTGAACGTGCGCGCGCCGACCGAGATCCCGCAGGCGTCGGCGCGCAACGCCGCATCGCGACGCGGGCGCCGGGCCGGCCGATTGCGTTCGGCCTCGACGCAGGCGAAGCGGCTCGCGAACGTCGTGTGTCGGGACCACCCTTCAGACGGGCGGGTAGATCGACCGCAAGAACGGGTACGAAGGGGAGTACGCTGCAAGTCTGCGGGGCATCCAAGGAAGCACTCATGGACAGCTACAAGGTCGGATATTTCGTCGGGAGCCTGTCCTCGACATCGATCAACCGTCTGCTCGCCAAGGCGCTGTTGCGCCTGGCGCCTCCTCAGTTGAATCTGAGCGAGATTCCGATCAAGGATCTGCCGCTCTACAGTCCTGACTACGACGCCGACTATCCGCCTGTGGCGCGCGCCTTCAAGCAGGCGATCGCCGAAGTCGACGCGGTGCTCTTCGTGACACCCGAGTACAACCGCTCGATCCCCGGTGGCCTGAAGAACGCCATCGACTGGGCCAGTCGGCCCTGGGGCCAGAACGCCTTCGCGCGCAAGCCCTCCGGCGTCATCGGCACCTCACCGGGCGCCATCGGCACCGCGGTGGCGCAACAGAGCTTGCGCGGCGTGCTGTGCTTCTGCAATTCGCCGCTGATGAACCAGGTCGAGGCCTATATCCAGTTCAAGCCCGGGCTCATCACTGCCGACGGCGAGGTCACCGACGAGGGCACGAAGGATTTCCTGCAGAACTACATGACGGAACTGCACGCCTTCATCGTGCGCGTGCTGACCGTGATGCCGCGCAAGACCTGACGCTCGGCGATCCGCCGTGACGATGCAGGAACGGGATTTCGCGGGAACAGTCGTGCCGGTAACTGCACTGTCCCGGCCTCTTCTGGTGTGAATCTTGCTTCAAACTGGTGCGCGCCGACTTCCTTCGGGTCTCGCGCACCAGTCTGGAGCGGGTCGCCCCAAAGAGGACCGAATGGAAGCACTGAAACAGGGCGCCGACGCGCTGTTCATCCTGCTGGGCGCCATCATGGTGCTGGCGATGCACGCCGGCTTTGCCTTCCTCGAGCTCGGCACCGTGCGCCGCAAGAACCAGGTCAACGCGCTCGTCAAGATCCTGGTCGACTTCTCGGTGTCGGCGATCGTGTACTTCGTCGTCGGCTTCGGTGTGGCATACGGCAGCAGCTTCCTGGTCGGTGCCGAGCAGCTGGCGCAGAAGAACGGCTACGAACTCGTGCGCTTCTTCTTCCTGTTGACCTTCGCGGCGGCGATCCCGGCGATCATCTCCGGCGGCATCGCCGAGCGCGCGAAGTTCTGGCCGCAGCTGGTCGCGACGGCGGTCATCGTCGGCTTCGTCTACCCGTTCTTCGAGGGCATCGCGTGGAACCAGCACTTCGGCGTGCAGGCCTGGATCGAGGGCGCAACCGGCACCCAATTCCACGACTTCGCCGGCAGCGTCGTGGTGCACGCGGTCGGCGGCTGGATTGCGCTGCCGGCGGTGCTGCTGCTGGGCGCGCGGCGCAACCGCTATCGCAAGGACGGCGCGATCTCGGCGCACCCGCCGTCGAGCATTCC